>CAMWLH010000092.1 GCA_947175045.1 uncultured Clostridia bacterium
AGACGTATAGATACTGTATGTACCGCCTTCAACAGTACTGAAAAGATTTACATTTACCAACTCGTTTTCGATATCATAATCCGCATATGCAGCGAGTATCTGATCGCTGTAATTCTTTACATATTGCGCAAGCGACAAGCCGGGATTTTCGGTTATCACAAAATTTTCAGCACTGATCAGAATTTCTCTTGCAATAATCATTCCGTTGATCTCAATGTCGGAGCCGCAAAGCTGTACGGTTCCGTTGGGGGCGTAAATTATGCCGTTTATTATAGCGTCTCCAACATAGATACCGATATTTCCGTCGGCAACATAGAGGTTCATTTCACTGTTTTCCGCGGTGTTTAATGCGTGGGAGGCGCTTATCATCAGATTATTTTCAGAAATGATCGTGCCACTTAATGTAACGTCGTTTCCGCAGAATTGAAGTCCGCTTCTGGCATATATATTACCCTCATTTTCGATTTCGGGGTTGCTGTAAGTCTGCCAATACTCATGAGTTATATATTCATCATCGAGAGAATTTATAACTGCATCAGAAAAATCGTTAAGCTCTCTTTTTCCGGCGTTATCTGCAAACCTGTAGCTGTTCCAAACAGTGTAGTCATGCTTTTTCAGTTCTCCGCCGATGCAGACGCTGCCGCGAACATCTACTTCTCCCGAATAAGCATCGAGATTTCCTCCGCTATACAGATTACCGTTAACAGTAGTCTTCGTAGAGTTGAGCTGCATAGCTCCGCTGCCGCTTGCAAAAAGAACATCTTGACTTTTGCGGGCATTACCGACAGTATGAACCTCTGCAGCCGCTGTTTCCACAGCAAAAGAAGTGAGCGGCATCGCTGTGAGCGTCATTGTTGCCGCAAGCACAGAAGCGATTATTTTGTTCAAAAACTTTTTCATATTATCCTCCCTGTGTCTTTGTACATTAACATAAAAAGTTGCGTTTTCTATGTTATATGGGTTTTATAATTTATCTTAACATATTTTGTAACAATATTCCGTATTATGGTATGAACGGTAGTACTTTTGGGTACGAATGGTAAAAGTGACGAAAAAGCGGCTTGTAGCTCCTACAAACCGCTTAAATCTTCAGAAAAATACAAACCTGTATGTTTATAACAATCCATACACTCCCGGTACAGTTTTATAGAATTAAACGTTTTGATCACCGACAATATTGTAGAATATCGCTTTTGCTACATAATAGTTGTCGATCACTTCACTATGAAGCGTTCCCCTGTATTTTTCAAGGGAGCTTCTTACACTTATAAGACCGTAACCATGTTCATGCTCATTATCGTGTTCCGTCTTTTTTCCGACAGTATTTCTTATTTGTATGACTATCATTCCTACGGAATAGTTTATGTAAATTTTTAAAATTTTGTTTTCGGCATTTGAAAGAGCATTTAAAGCATTGTCAAGAAGGTTTCCAAGAATTACGGTCAGATCAAAGGAATTGACATTCAGTTCTTCCGGAAGGTTGATTTTTATGAAAAATTCTACTCCCATGTCTTTTGCAACCGCAAGCTTGTAATTCATTATACTGTCTATATCATCATTTCCGGTTTTAACAAATTCTTGTTCGGGATCAATATTTTTGGTCATTTCATCAATATATAAGATCGCGTCGTCATATTTTTCGCTTGTGATATTGTTTTTGATTTTATAAAGATGATTTTTAATATCATGCTTTATTAAACGCAGTCTTTTTTCGGATTCATTCAATATTTCAAGCTGATTTTTGTATGCTTGATTAGATGTTTCCACAGCATTGTATTCCAGGCGCATCTTCATGTTTCTGATATAGCTTTTATATAGGTAAAAGTTAAAAAAGTTTATCATAATCAATATCAGCGCAATAATAAAACTTCTTGTGTTAAATTCGGGTCCCTCAAATATACCTATAACTATCGTGCCTATCGAAACCATAATCAGAACTATGACATATAAAGAATTAACAAATATTTTTTCATCTTTTTTATAGAAAAATCTGAACAAAAAAGCTATTCCCATCAACGCAATACTCTGTATAGTGTTAGACTTTACCAACGCTGCAGCCGGAGCTATGCAAGAGCACATCAGATCCAGAAACATTCCCACCGCAACGATCAGAATAGGTATAAATATATTGTTTATGATACTTTTCTTATATTGCAATATTATTAAAAAAAGGGGCACAAAATTGCTTTCCTTTTCGGCGGTCGCTCATCATTCTTTGGAATTCGGTGCGCTTTGCCGCCGAGGTTCCGCTTATTCCTTCGTCCGCGTACATATCCACGAATACCGCGTTGGTGCTGTCCTTGAGCAACTCGGTGTAGTACCGTATCTGTGCTGCGAATGAGTTCAGCTGATCCTCGCTGCTGCTCGATACTCGGGCATAGGCGGCTGTTCTGACGACTTCGTCGGAACGTTTTTTTGCAGGTATAATCGTGATTTCAGCCATTTCATCAGCTCCTTTCATACACAGTATACCGAAACGGTTCGGGTTTATCTATCACCAAACCGGACGAAATATCTACGGCTATTTGTATCACAATCGACAAATCCGTTCTTCCTTGAGAACATCCTCCAACGGATCGCTGTCATCGGTTATGTAACGCCCTTTTTCCTCCAGCTCCGATATATAATCGTGGCGGCGGGTTTCTTTGCGGTTGAGGTTGTAGTCAGCCTCATCCATCTCGGTAATGTGCTTGCCGAGTTCGTCATCGACCTCCACTTCGGAAGTCGTATTGTCCAAAAACTTGTATTTGATAACCATTGTGTTATCCTCCGATCTTGAAATTAATATTGATTTTTCCAAGATTGGAGAAGGAGGGGCGCGTGAAGCGTAATATGTCAAATATCTGCTTTTTTTGACAAAGAAAAGGTGCGTTTGCCGTAAAGCAAACGCACCTGTTAAAAATATATTAAAAAATATCTCGCTTTTTCGTTGTATAAAGGGAGGAGGGTAGAAATTTGTCGATAAAAAAAGCCACGCAGTCTTTCGCAAGGCTGCGTGGCAAAATCGGACTATATTTATTGAATGTTCGGGACATAAAAGGCTCGTCCCGGGAAATGTTTTCATTGTACTTTCCTCTCCGGGTATTGCCTTTCTACTTCCTTTAGGAGTTTATATTCTAAAATAAGGCACTACTTTTATAATGATACCATATGCACAAATGATTAAAACGGAGTTTTTCATTGTTTTATTTTTCAAAGCATAATGGGCGACTGTCTGTTTGAATAGAAACTTTTTATTTGTGTCAAAAACTATTTGTTAGTATTTTTGATCGTTTTAACACCGAAAATAAAATATAGGATATGAAAAACCCAAACACACGCAAGCACGATACGCCCTACAACCACCTGATTCATCATAATAAACCCAATCGTCATCAGCACTGTAACGGTTATCATAATTTTGATCTTGGTTTTCCATGTCATACCTTGCCCCTTTACAAACGATTCAAGGTTGTTTTTGTAGAGCTTGGTGTTCTTGAACCACCTGTCCAGACGTTCCGAGCTTTTCCCGAAGCAGATAGCCGCAAGCAGCAGAAACGGGAACGCGGGAAGCAGCGGCAGCACAGCTCCCACAGCGCCAAGCGCCATTCCTATACAGCCAACAGTTATGTAAATCACCTTTTTAAGTTTCATTGTGCATCTCCTTTTCTTGTCGTTTTTTCTCGCGTTTCACTTCAATAACGTGCCGCATTGCCGTTATCGGGTGATGAAACATCATTCTCGGTCCCGAAAAGCGCATGACCGCGCGTATCTTTTCGCGCATTTCTGGCTTGTAGCAGTGTACTCTGCAATTCGAACAGAACGTTTTGTTTTCCATAAACGGACATTTGTCGGAACGCTGGCAGGCGTATTCCGTAAGCTCGCGGCATTCGGCGCAGAGCGTTTTCCCGCCGTGGTTCTTTATGCAGTACAGCACTATCATCTGACTTACAATAAGCTTTTCCCGTTCTCGCTTATTTTCGATATTCATCAGCTCATTCTCCCGTTCTCCGCCGAATAAATTTTGTCGCAGATCTTCATTGTGGATTTTCTGTGCGACACCAGAACAACGGTATTCTCCCCGCCGTTGTCGGCAAGCGACTTCAGAATAACCGCCTCGTTCAGGCTGTCGAGGTTGCTTGTCGGCTCATCAAGAAGTATCAGCGGCGCGTTGTGGAGAAACGCTCTCGCAAGCCCTATGCGCTGCCGCTCGCCTCCCGAAAGCGTTTCTCCAAGTTCTCCGACCTGCGTTTCGTAGCCGTTCGGCAAACTCATTATAAAATCGTGAACCGACGCCTTTTTGCACGCCGCGATTATCTCATCGCGCGTCGCGTCAAGCTTTGCAATACGGATATTGTTTTCAATCGTGTCGTGGAACAGGTGAGTATCCTGCGTTACAAAGCCCTCGTTGTTACGGAGATTTTCGGTATTTATTTCGTTGACGTTCACGTCCGAAATCTTGATCTCTCCGCCGTTGACGTTCCAGAATCTCATCAACAATTTAAGCAATGTGGATTTTCCCGAACCGCTTTTTCCCGAAACGCCGATGATCTTTCCTTTGGGAATTTCGACGTTTAAATTATCGAGAATAGTTTCATTACCGTAGGAGAACGTCACGTTTTCGCATTTTGCGTACGTGAATTCAACGTCTTTGCCGTTTACGATATCCTCGGTAACGGGTTGCTCGTCAAGAATATCGAGCACGCGATCTCCCGCTGCGAACGTGTTTTGCAGCGACACACCAAGGTTCGCCAGTGCTATTACCGGTCCGAACGATGACATCATAGCGATTGTCGGGATAAGCACTCCGCTAAATCCAACAACACCTTGCGAACAGAGCAGAGCGCTCACGGCAAGCATTACAAGATCGAATATCAGAATTACAGTATTTGTGATCGCCGCGTCAAATCCCGCACTGTGGCTGATCTTCTCCTGCTTTTCCGACAGCTCGTCTGTTTTTCGGTTAAGCTCCGCGAGACGGTTTTCGCCGTTATTGTACTGAATGGTCTCCTTTAATCCGCGGAGATTATCCAGCACAAAGCTTGAAAGCTCGCCCGATTCGCGGCGAAATTCCGCACCCGCACTACCGCTCTTTTTAGATATAATTATCGGAACAAATGCTCCAACGGCGATATATCCGAGCGCGGCGATAATTCCCAAAATAAAATTATATGAGCCGATAAACACGCACATTATTATGGAGAAGATAACCGCGATACATATCGGCGAGATAGTATGCGCGTAAAACACCTCCAGCAGCTCGATATCCGAGGTAATGACCGAGATCATATCGCCCTTTCCGCGGCACTCGAGCTTTGCAGGACAGAGCCGCCGCAGCGCCTTGAACACATGATCGCGGATAATAGCAAGCAGCTTGAATGCAATATAGTGGTTGCAGGACTGCTCGCCGTAGCGGAGAAATCCGCGCACGAGCGCGAAAACAATCACGCAGACAAACACCGTATTCAGCGCGACGGGACTTCCCATTCCGAGAATATCCAGCAGTGCGTATCCGCCGAAGATCGTGATAAACGACGCGCATAAATGCCCGATAATGCCCATTGTTACCGCCAAGATCATAAACCCGAGAAGCGGCTTTATCAAGCCGATAAGTCGAAGCATTATGTTTAGATTACCGCGCTTTTTCATTCAGACCGCCTCCCTTCCGAGGTTTTCAAGCCGCTGCTGGGCGTTCCACAATTTCGCGTACAAGCCGCCGTTTTCAAGCAATTTTCCGTGAGTTCCGCACTCGATAACAGCTCCGTTTTCCATTGCGTAAATTGTGTCGGAACCAACACAGTTCACCAATCGGTGAGAAATTAGTATCACCGTTTTTGTTTCTGCAAGCCGCGTTATCTGCTTCATAATTTCGTTTTCGCTGTCCGCGTCAATGTTGCTTGTAGCCTCGTCGAAAATGTAGATCGGTGAGTTGTGCAGCAGCGCCCTCGCGAGCGCCAGCCGCTGCCGCTGACCTCCCGAAAGGTTTGCGGCGTTCTCGGAAAGCGCGGTGTCCAGACCGTTCTCCGAGCGCAGAAAATCCGCGAGGTTTGTTTTTTCGAGGACTGCCCAAAGCGCCTTATCGTTGGCGTTCGGGTCGCCCATAAGCATATTATCACGAACCGTTCCCTTGAACAGGTAACTGTTGTGACCTATGTATGTAACGTTCTGCATTAAGCTCTCCTCGGATATTTCCGAAAGCTCCGTGCCGCCTATCCTTATCGAACCGCCGTAATCTTTATTGCGCCCCATAAGCACCGCCGCAATAGTCGACTTTCCGCACCCGCTCTCGCCAACTATCGCGGTGAACGAATGCTCGGGGATCTCAATGTCAATACCATGCAGGACCTCTCGATTTTCCTCGTAGGAATAGCGGAGATCTTTGATTGTAATACCACATTTTTCGGGAGAGATCTCACCGCTTTTTTGTTCCGGTTCGGGCAGGTCGATCAAACGGAATATCTTGTCGCTCGCCGCCATTCCGTTCATTGCGACATGGAAAAAGCTCCCAAGCTGCCGCATGGGGATAAAGAAATCCGCCGACAGCAGAATTATCGCGAAGCACCCCGAAAATCCGATATTACCCGCGTTGAACTCCGTCGCTGCCATGATTATTCCGAGTGCCGCTCCGCCGTATGCGACCAAGTCCATTACCGTTATGGAGTTGAGTTGCATTGTCAGCACTTTCATCGTTATCTTGCGGAATTTTTCGGATTCCTCGTTCATTTTTTTGTTTTTGAATTCGTCCGCCTGATATATTTTCAAGGTTGTCAAGCCTTGCAAATTTTCAAGGAAAGTGTCGCCGAGCTGCGTATACTGCCCCCAATATTTCGAGAGCAGCCGCTTTGCGATCTTCTGAATAACCACGATAACCACGGGGATAAGCGGAACACAGATCAGCAGCACGGCAGCCGCCTTTATGCTCACAAACGACAGCACTCCGCACAGCGTAAAGGGCGCTATCATCGCGTAGAAAAACTGCGGCAGATACGACCCGAAATATGTTTCAAGCTGATCCACGCCCTCAACGGAGACCTGTACTGCCTCGGCTGTGGACGTGCTTTCGGTATAGCCGCTGCCTAGCCGCAGCAGCTTTTTATATATCATCTCGCGCAGCGTTTTCTTGACTGTCTTTGACGCGAGAAAGCTGAATTTAGATTGCAGCCTTGAACAGACAAAACGCACCGCGACCGCGATAACGGCGGCGCATATCGTGAAAATCATGTCGCCGCTTTCTACCGATTCTTCCGCGAGTTTTCCAAGCAGATTCGCTATCGAAAAGATCATCACGATATTAAAGATCATGCTGAGCCACTGCACGATAACGTTACCGGCAATGTATTTTTTCGATCTCCCGATCGTTGAGATCAAGCGTTTGTTTATCATCATAAGGTGCCAAACCTCCATTGATTAGCCTATACTAACTGCATGGCATTAATAAAGTTAGCAAACGCTAACTTTATTAATTATAGCATATTTTTTCCGATTTGTCAAGACATTTTTTCCCATATTAAGAGGAAAAGGGACACGGTGTGCGCCGTATCCCTTGATTTTTTATTCTC
>CAMWLH010000093.1 GCA_947175045.1 uncultured Clostridia bacterium
AGGAGGGCGTTATCGTAGCGAAGCGCCATATCCATATGATCCCCGAAACCGCCGAAAAGTTGGGCATCAAAAACAAGGACGTTGTATGGGTAAAGGCTGTCACCAACGGCAGAACCGCTGTTCTGGGCGATGTTGTTGTGAGAGTAAGCGATAAATTCGCCGACGCAATGCATATCGACACCGATGAATCCAACGCGATAGGCGCGACTCCCGGGCTTATGGGCGAGATAATAAAGGAGCTGTAATGGGCTTATTCAGAAAAAAAGAGGAGCACCACCCTTTTGACCCTCTGCGGCTTGTGTTAGAGAGTATCCGCGACGGCGTTGAAGCAAAAGCGGAGATAGACGGAGATACCGTATACTGCCCCGAATGGAATATAAGGATAATCCCTCAGGCGGAGCAGGTCACAGAAAACAGCGCTTTGCTGAATTTCTATCTGACAAATCCCGAATGGGACGAAACGCTGTATGAATGCTGCGTAGGCATGGGCGGGGACACGCGCACCGCGATAGGTATGGCGTGCGGCTCTTTCCTGTTCTCGTTTATGCAGGGCATTGCGCAGATGCAGAACCGCACCGACTTTGAAGCGCTGGAAAGCTCTTTTGCGGGGAATACCCACCGCTGGAAAGTTTATAAAAGCAACATCGTCGGAATGGGCGAGAATGTGGGAGATATAGCGGCGAACCATTCCGCTTACTGGGATCTCCTTAAGGAGCATATCGTAAAGCGGCTGGGCAACCAGAAAATGTGCTATGTCAAGATATACGCCGCGAAAGCCAAAAGTGAGATAACGGGCGAATGCCGTATCGACGACATCAAGAGCGAGGAGCTCAGTCAGCTTGTAGCGGACTATATCAAGGACTGGGACGTGAAAAATTTCGCTTCCCACAAGCAGTTTTTCTTTATAAGGCAGGACAACGACACCCTGCTGCCCAATCCTTATTCGGGAGAGGCGGGGAGAGAAAGGCTGAAAAGCTATGTGAAGATCGCTGTCGACAAGTTTATCGAGGCGAACGCCACCAAGGAATACGACAAGACGAGCGACAGCATAAAGCAGGCGATAGACGACCCCGTACTCGCGGAGGAGTGCTATATGTTTATCCCCGAGATATGCGCGGAAAACGCGTTCAGCGCCGCCGTTTACGCGGAGTATGTGTCGCTCGGCGCTGAGAAAAGTGTCTACAAGAACCAGATATCCGATTTTTATCCCATAAACCTCGCGGTCTTTACCCTTTTTGACGAGGGAGTTTACGGCGACCAAACCAACGAGGTGTATAAGATACTTATCGGGGAAAGCGCCATTTGCGGCTCGGTGAACAAGCTGCTTGAGGGCGGCGGCAGGCTGGAGGACGCGAAGCTCACCGCGCTGTGCTTCATGCCCTCGGAGGAATTTAAGTTAAGGTAGTATAAAAGGGCTTGTCCGTGACGGATAAGCCCTTTGCTTTTGTTTGTGGGCGCATAATTTTGATTTTTTTAGGAATAACTATTGACAAAAAATTATAATTGTGGTATAATCCTATTGAGTTGATAGGGATTGTGAGAATTGCCTTGAAACAAGAAAAAAGTGAGATCGGGTGATAAAATGATATATGCGGATAACGCGGCGACTACCGCGCTGAGTAAAACCGCGCTGGAGGCTATGCTGCCGTTTTTGCGTGAGAACTACGGGAATCCGTCGTCGCTGCACACCGCAGGGCAGGAGGCTGCAACGGCGCTGTTCAACGCGCGAAAGGACATTGCCGACTGTATAGGCGCGGATGTCAAGGAAATATATTTCACGTCGGGCGGCAGCGAAGCGGACAATCAGGCTCTGCTTACGGCGGCGGAGCTTGGTGAGCGCAAGGGCAAAAAGCATATTGTTTCCGATAAGGTGGAGCACCACGCCGTGCTCCATACCTTAAAAAAGCTGGAAAAGCGCGGCTTCGAGGTAACGCTGCTGGACGTGGACGGCGAAGGCAGCGTAAATCCCGAGGACGTCAGGGCGGCGATACGTCCCGATACCGCGCTGGTAACGATAATGACCGCCAACAATGAGATCGGGACTATCATGCCCGTAAAGGAGATAGCGGCGGTCTGCAAGGAAAATGGCGTGCTGTTTCACACCGACGCGGTGCAGGCGGTGGGACATATTCCGATAAACGTGGGGGAACTGGGCTGCGATATGCTTTCGCTTGCCGCGCATAAATTTCACGGTCCTAAGGGTGTGGGAGCGCTCTATGTCCGCAAGGGGCTTACACCGTCAATTCTTATAGAGGGCGGAGCGCAGGAGCGCGGACGGCGCGGCGGAACGGAAAATATCCCCGCGACAGTCGGCATGGCGGCGGCGCTCAGGGAAGCGACAGCGCGGCTTGAGGAAAACTCCGAAAGATTAACAAAAATGCGCGACCGGCTTATTGAGGGGCTGTCGGAAATTCCCCATTCAATACTGAACGGAGCTGCCGAAAAAAGGCTGCCCGGGAACGTGAATATGTGCTTTGAGGGAATAGAGGGCGAAAGTCTGCTGCTGCTTCTCGATATCAAGGGGATATGCGGGTCATCGGGCTCCGCGTGTACCTCGGGTTCGCTTGACCCGAGCCATGTTCTGCTGGCTATCGGCAGACCCCACGAGGTGGCGCACGGGTCGCTGCGGCTCACTTTATCCGAATATAATACCGAGGAAGATGTCGAGACCATAATAAAGACAGTGCCGGAGGTCGTGGACTATCTGAGAAGAATCTCCCCCGTCTGGCAGGACTTACAGGAGGGCAAGAGGAAATATGTTATACAGTGAAAAGGTAATGGATCATTTCACAAACCCGCGCAACGTCGGAACGATGGAAAACGCGGACGGTGTCGGCGAGGTGGGTAACGCCAAGTGCGGGGATATCATGAAGATATTCCTTAAGATCAACGATGACGTTATAGAGGACGTTAAATTCAGCACCTTCGGCTGCGGCTCGGCGATAGCGAGCAGCAGCATGGCTACCGAGATGATAAAGGGCAAGCCGCTCTCGCAGGCGCTGGAGCTCACCAATAAAGCGGTGGTGGAGGCTCTGGACGGTCTGCCGCCGCATAAAATCCATTGCTCCGTTCTGGCGGAGGAGGCGGTAAAGGCGGCGATAAAAGACTATTACGACAAAAACGGCATAGCCTATGACGAGTCGCTGTTCCCACAAGAGCACGACTGCGAGCACTGCGGCGAATAAAATATAAAAGCGCGGGCGATCAGACCCGCGCTTTTGTCATTGCTCGATCACAACGTCATACTCATGCAGCCATCTTTCTATCTGCAGGAAATAAGCGTAAATCTGCGGTACGCTCATAAGCTGCCCATACCAGTTTTTTGTGAAGCTGCTTCCGCCGCTCTCCAGCATTTCCCGCAGCTTATCCCGATCTACAAGCTCGGTCAGTCGGCACTCCTTTGAATTAAGCAGCGCGGTGAGCTTTTCTGTGAGCAGTGCCATATAGTTGGGGTTGTGGGTCTTGGGATAAGGACTTTTCTTTCGCCACAGAACGTCCTCGGGCAGTATCCCGGTCATCGCATACCGCACCAGACCCTTTTCCCTGCCATTGTAGGCTTTCATGCTCCAGGGGATATTATAGGCATACTCCACTATCCTGTAATCGCAGAACGGAACGCGAACCTCCAGACCGTGTGCCATGCTCATTCTGTCTTTACGGTCAAGCAGGGTAGCCATAAAGTATTCAAGATTGAGCAGGAACATCTCCCGCATTCGTCTGTCCTCCGCGTTGTCGCCGTCAAGGTAGTCGGTGTGGGACAGGCACTCACTGTAAGCGGCGCGGACAAACCCCTCGGGGTCGGACAGCGGTTTTGCCATCAGCTCGCAGCGCTCGGGAACTGAGGTCGCCCAGGGAAACCCGTCGTAATACAGCACCTCTTTGCGGTGATACCATGGGTAGCCTGCGAAAATTTCATACTTACTTACATGATAACACCCAAAGCAAAACTAATCAAACGTTTCGGGGAGCAACGGGTATGCCGTCAGCTCGAAGCTCTCAACGCTGCCTGTGTTGGCGACTCCAGCCTTTTCTTTATTGTAGACGACCTTTTGCAGTACTTCCTTGAGCATTTTATTTTTAGCCTCAGCATTGGGCAGGCTATCATATACCTCCAGCAGATGCTCAATTTTGGGAATAAACTCGCTGCGCATCGTTTCGCGCTCGGATAACCTTGACAATTCACTATGCAGATTTTCCAGATTAGCGGTTGCCGCGTCAATCTCTTCGTTGATATCCTTGGAGCGTTCCAAGAACATCTCGACCGTGTAAACCTCCTGCTCGACCAAAGCATGGGCTTTTAGGCGCTGTTTTTTCAGGCGCTCTATATCCGCCTCGGTTTGTTTGATGGCATTTTCAATCGGCTTGATGTCAACGGCGGATACGCTGCTTTCTGCGGATCTGATTTTATAATAATCCAGCCATTGCCTTAAGATACTCAGCAGCCGTTCCTCTACAAGATGGAGCGGAGTGCTTACCATATCACAGCTCCGGGCATGGCAGACAAGATATGTAGGATGATTTTCTCTTCCTGCCCGCATAGTCATTTTGCGACCGCATTTGGCACAATGTACTATGCCACACAGCGGATTCTTGATTTGCTTGTTCAGGCGAACAGGAGGGTTTATATTTTCCGAGTCGAGGATCGCGTTTGCTTTATCAAACAATTCCTTGGAAACAATAGGCTCATGCAGTCCTTCAGCGAGAATACAGTTCTCGTTGTAGTTTATCGGGCGCATTGAAATTGGCTTACCATCAACAACCTTTTTTTGGACTTTACGGTATCCCCAGCGGATATATCCCGCATAGGTGGGGTTGCGTATCATATCACGGATAGTTTCTTTCTGCCAATAATCGTTGCGGTATGATTTGATTCCCAGCGTATTCAGATGGCTGGCAAGCGCCTGTATTCCCAATCGGCGAATCTGACCGTTGATCTCTGTGCCGTTGGTGTAAAAATCGAATATCATGCGGACAACGTCGGCTTGTTCCGGCACAAGCTCAAGCGTGTACCCTTTATCATTGTCGAGCTTCTTTCGCTTATATCCATACGGCGCGATACTTGCAATAAACTTTCCCTCGCGGGCTGAGGCTTCTCTGCCGCGCTGTAAGCGTCGGTTGATGGTTTTGTACTCGCGGCGGCTCATGAACAAGCCGAATTCAAAATACTCCTCGTCAAACTCATCATTTGGATTGTATGTCTTTAGAGGGGTTACGATCAGCGTATTGGAATACTTGAACGTTTGGGCAACAAGACCCTGATCCATGGTGTCACCGCGGGCGAGACGTTCAACCTCCATCACGAGGACGCCTTTCCACAGTCCCGCGCTTACGTCCTCAAGAAGCTGCTGCATGACGGGTCGGGCGGCTACGGTATCACCGGATACAACTTCCTCGTAAATCTTGGTTACCGACAGGTTCTGCTTATTGGCAAGCGCAAGCAGGGCGGTGCGGTGACGGGACAGCGTTTCGCCCTCGCCGTGGGATTCCGCTTCAAAATCGGCACGGGATTTGCGGAGGTAGATGCAGTATTCGTTTGTTGGCATTGTACGCTCCTTTCGTAAGTGTATTGCTCACTTGTGGTTTTGCAATCGAGTGCAAAAAAGATTCTAGCTAGCCATATCTACTTCCACATCAGGAAGCTGTGTTTGTATAAGATTATAAGTTGTCATAAAATCGTCATCAATTTCTGCGAAATTTTCTGTATATTCTTTGTAACTTCCTGTGGGAGTAATCGCTAGCGATGTAAATTTCGTATATATTTTATACAAATCTGTAATTGTATCATAACAAATTGCATACTTTTCTGGAGGCGTAGCAAGCTCTGACATTAAATCATCAACAGTTTGCCTGTTTTCTTTAATTGTTTCTACGCTGGATACGATAGCTTCATCTTCATACAGATTTTTTAGAGCGCCATTAAAATCAACTTCCTCATATGTATCCTTATCACGCATGTATTTGATCGTGTCAACCTCAACAACATCATAAATTGCATCATACCAAACTTTAGCTGTCTTGTTGCATATGGTTTCTGAAAGTGCTGCTCCTGATAACATTTGTGTTGTTGCTGAGTTTAGATTTAGCGCATATGTTTGCTCTATAAGTTCCTGTTCTTTTTGCTTTGCGCTTACTCCACATCCTGTAAGCATAATGCATGTAAGTGATAATGCCAATAACCTTTTTTTCATATTGACTTCCTCCCAATTTCAAAAAACGATATTTTTTATCAAATCCCCACATAAGGCAGGGAAATGTGCTATAATACAATTAGCACCGGTGACTTATACGAAAGGAATACATAATCGTGGAAGATCATGCACAAATCACTGATGATAAGACCGGTGAGCTGTCGGCGGATATAGTTGATGCCGCCTTAAAGTTCCTACTGCTCTCTCCAGAGGATAAAGAGCAAGTTATGGATTTGATTGAGAGCCTCAAAAACAATTAAGTCTTTGTTTCCCCATCGTTTTTCGGCGATGGGGGAATTTGTTTTGACACAAGCTGTTCAATAAGCCTTTTTACTAAATCAAAATCTTCCGGTGACAATGCTTGAAACAGCTTTGCGATCTCCATATACTCATGATTATTTGTCAGATCATTGTCCTGAACGTGCGCTTGTTGATTATCCGTTCGACCAATAAGGTAGTCAACAGAACAGTCAAAGAAGTTCGCGATTTTTGGCAGTACTTCAATACTCGGAGATGATCGTCCTGACTTCCAATCACTAATGTTTCCCTCCGAAACACCTATACTATCACTTAATTGTTTTTGCTTTATTTTTCGCTGAGACATAAGCTCAAATAAAATAGGAATTTTTGTAGCCATAACTAAAACCTCAGAATATTTTATGTCAAAAAACGATATTTTCTATCAAATCCCCACAAAAAACAGGGAGATGTGCTATAATACAATCAGCACCGCCGGCGGTGACTTCAATGAAAGGATAGAGATCATACATAATGTCTGATAACAGTTCTAAGGAAAGCTATGTAGATGAGAGCAAACTGACCGATCTTGAGAGGTCTATCCTCTTTGATTTTCAGCTGCTTTCGGAAGAAGAACAGAGAACCATCCTTGAATCCATTGCTTCACTGCTTGGCAAGTAGCCGTTTATTATTACCCGTCGCCTTTGGGTGGCGGGTTTTCTGCCAATAATCCTTTAATCTGCAACGAAATCCATTTTTGCTGTTCTGGATTGAGTTGTTTTATCAAAGCAACAAGTTCGTTGTTGACTTCTGTTGACTTAACATGCGCTTGTGGATTATCTGTGCGCCCAAGAAGGTAGTCAACAGAACAATCAAGATAATCAGCAATTTTTGCAATACTGTCTGATTGCGGAAACGAAGTTTTTAGATTGGACATCATGTTGCGTCCTAATTCCGTATCCTCTAAAACCTTTTTCACAGCAACATTTCGTTGTTTTGCAATATATTTTATTCGTTCAGCAATATCGCTTGAAATATACATAATTATTACTCCTAAAAAGACTTGACAATCTCTGAATTTAGAGATATAATAT
>CAMWLH010000094.1 GCA_947175045.1 uncultured Clostridia bacterium
ATCCGATATTTTCCCGCGCGGGAGTGCCGAATTACATCAAAGTGGGCGGCTCTTTGCTTATGGCGCTGGTAATGACGGCGGCGGGAGGATTTGAATATACTATGCCCGCGGGGCTGCTCCCCTTTGTGTTCGACGTCGCAAAGGAGCTGCTGGTCGGCGTGGTGCTGGGATTTTATGTGAATCTTATGCTCCAGGTGTTCGCGATGGCGGGCGAGGTTTCGGATATGCAGCTGGGTCTGTCAATGGCGAAAAGCTATGACCCCACATTCGGCAATTCGGGTGTTACCGCGCAGTATTACAACTACTGGTTTATGCTGTATTTCTTCGCTGTGGGGGGGCACTTGAGCTATATTCAGCTTTTTGCCTATTCCTTTGAGACGATACCGCTGGGCTTTGACAGCTTCAATATAAATATAGCCTATATCCTCATAACCTACTTTGAGACCGTACTCACGCTGGCGCTGAAGCTCGCCATGCCGATAATCGCCGCGTCGCTGGTAACGGAGTTCTGTGTTGGAGTGCTGATGAAAGCAGTACCGAATATCCACGTTTTCGTGCTTAACATTCAGATAAAAATGATGGTGGGCTTTGTGGTGCTGGCGGCTTCCTGCGGCGTTGTCGCGGAGTTCATGGAGAAAATAATGGGAATAATGTTCACTAACCTCAACGGGATAGTAGAGCAATTCAAATAGTTTAGCAGCTGCGCGAGCGGCGGTAAGAGGGGTATGTTATGGCAGGCGAGGAAAAAACCGAAAAGGCTACCCCGAAAAAGCGGCGCGATCAGCGCAAGGAGGGTAACGTTCTTCAAAGCAAGGAGATAGTTACCGCCGCCTCTATCTTGGGTATATTCTGCGCGGCACGGCTGCTGGCGGGATTTATGATGGAAAACATACTCTCGTTTACACAGAGAGTATACGAGCGGATAGGCACGTTTCGGGTGTCGCAGGACAACATAATGGAGCTTATCGTGGATATGCTTACGCTTATCGTTATCGTGGTGGGTCCGATATGCGCGGTGGCGATGCTGCTGGGAATAATCCCCACGGTCGCGCAGACCCGCGGATTGTTCACCATGAAAGCCTTGAAACCGAAATTCTCACGGCTGAATCCTCTGGAGGGCATAAAGAAAATGTTCTCCGCCCAGGCGATAGTGGGAATTTTAAAGGGGCTTATAGAGGTAATTGTCATATCCGTTATTATATATAATGAAATAAGCAATCGAATGCCGAGATTTCTCGCGCTTATGGACGTGGGAATAATGCAGGGTATCGTGTACGCCGCGACCAGTATATTCGATCTGGTAATGCTGATTTGCATTATGCTGGTGTTTGTGGCGGCGGGAGACTTTCTTTTCCAGTGGTGGCAGTTTGAGAAAAAGCTCAAAATGTCCAAGCAGGAGGTAAAAGAGGAGTTCAAGCAGATGGAGGGCGACCCGCAGGTCAAGAGCAAGATCAAGCAGCGGCAGCAGCAGATGGCGCAGTCGCGGATGATGCAGGAAGTCCCCTCGGCGGACGTTGTTGTCCGTAACCCTACGCACTACGCGGTGGCGCTGCGGTACGATCAGGACAAGAACAAGGCGCCGCAGGTCATAGCAAAGGGAAAGGACCTGGTGGCGCTGAGAATAGTCGCCATAGCGGAGGAACATAACGTGTATGTTACGGAGAACCCGCCGTTGGCAAGAGCGCTCTACGCGCAGGTCGACCTGGGGAGAGAAATTCCTTTCGAGCTGTACGATGCGGTGGCGGAGGTGCTGACCGTAGTCTACAAGGAGAAAAACAAGTCGCTTCATGCGTAAAAACGGCAAATTTCAATACAGATTGTTATATATCGACAAAATATTACAGAAAGGGGAGGGATTTACATAGTACGCAAGATATTGAGCAACTCGATGGTACTGTTCATCATCTTTATAGTTATTGCGATTATTATTCCGCTCCCGTCGTGGCTGCTGGATTTCATGATAATGCTGAATATAGCGTTGTCATTGATTATCCTTATCATGACGATGTTCATAAAAGAGGCGTTGGAGTTTTCGGTATTCCCGACGGTACTGCTTATCACAACGGTTCTGCGACTGTCGCTGAACGTTTCTACGACAAGAGGTATCCTTTCGAGCGGCTACGCGGGCGAGGTCATACGAGCCTTCGGTAACTTCGTTATGGGAGGAGACGCGATCGTCGGCTTCCTCATCTTCATAATCATAGTTCTGGTAAACTTTATCGTTATCACCAAGGGTTCCGAGCGTGTGTCGGAGGTCGCTGCGAGATTTACGCTGGACGCAATGCCCGGTAAGCAGATGGCTATCGACGCAGACCTCAACTCGGGTCTGATAAACGAGGAGCAGGCGAAAAAGCGCCGTTCCAATATCCAGCGCGAAGCGGATTTCTACGGCTCTATGGACGGTGCTACGAAGTTCGTCAAGGGTGACGCGATAATGTCTATAATCACAACGCTGGTAAACCTTATCGGCGGCGTTATCATAGGCATGGTTCGCGGCGGCGGCGACTTCGGCACGATTATGAACACCTACTCCCTTGCGACGGTAGGCGACGGTCTGTGCTCGCAGATTCCCGCGCTGCTTATATCGGTTGCCACAGGTATGATAGTTACCCGTGCGGCAAGCGAGGACAGCCTTATCAACGATATCAAGTCGCAGTTCACCGCGCAGCCCTTTGTTATGCTTATCGCGGGCATTGTGGTGATGGTTATGATGGTTATCCCGGGATTCCCGACGGTTGTTCTGTTTTTCTTGGGAGTAATTCTTATCGTTGGCGCAGTTCTGCTTAACCGCAACAAAAAGAAGATGGCGGAGCTGGAGCTTGCGGCACGTGCCAAAGCGGAGCAGCAGGAGCTTGAAAAAATTCCCGCCGACAATGACTACTACCGCGATATTGACAACGTATTCAAGATACTTAACGTCGAGCCGATAGAAATGGAGTTCGGATACAGCCTCCTGCGGCTTGTCGACGAGAAAAGCGGCGGCAACTTTATAGAACGCGTTGTCATATTCAGAAAGCAGTTCGCTATGGATATGGGTATGGTTATCCCGTCGGTAAGAATGACGGATAACCCCGAGATAAATCCGAACCTTTACATTATAAAAATACGCGGCGAGGAGGTAGCGCGCGGCGAAATTCTTGTCGACCACTATCTCGCGCTTGACAGCGGCGAGGTCACTGCCGATGTCGAGGGCATCGAAACTGTGGAGCCCGCGTTCGGTCTGCCCGCCAAGTGGATAAGCGAGGACAAGAAGATTATGGCGGACGTGGCGGGATACACGTTGATAGACCCCGTTTCCGTTATGATAACCCACTGGTCGGAGATCATGAAGCGGTACGCTCATGAGCTGCTTTCCAGACAGGACGTCAACACTATGGTGGAGAATGTCAAGAAAACCAACCCGATTGTTGTCGACGATTTAATACCCAAGGTAATTTCTGTCGGATATTTACAGAAAGTATTGGCGAATCTGCTCAAAGAGGGTATTCCCATCAGAGATATGGAAACTATCCTTGAGACCATCGGAGATCACACCAACGCCCTGAAGGACGTGGACATAATCACCGAGTATGTGCGGCAGTCTCTTAAACGCACCATCACTCACCGCTTTGCGGAGGCTAACTCGCTTCGTGTGATAACGCTTGACACCCAGATAGAGGATATGATAGTAAGCTCCGTCAAGAAAAACGACCAGGGATCCTATCTTGCGATGGCTCCCGACATGATACAGCATATTGTGAGCGTCACCAATAACGAAATAGATAAAATCAAGGACGTTATACCGACGGTTATAATACTTACCTCTCCTGTGGTGAGAATTTACTTCAAAAAGCTCACCGACCAGTTTATCCCCAATCTGACAATTTTGTCCTACAGCGAGATAGATTCCACGGCGCAGATACAGGCGATAGGCAACATTTCGCTGAACGCGCGATCAATGACGGGATAATACCCGATGTAATATTATGCGGAATTATACCGCAGGATGCTGCAATTTGCGTCTTACGGTGTAAATTGCGCGGAACGGCTCGGGCATATAGTTGTATCGGCGAATTTCAATGATTTCCGCCGCAGCGGACTTGAACAGACAAAATATCGGCAAAATCCCCAAAAAGCGATAACCGCTTGTATTTTATGGCAGAAAATATACAGAGAGGGACGTTCAATGGAGCAAAATGTTGCAGCACAGATTGCAGAGTATCAGCAGAGCGGAAATATCGTTCTGCGCAATGAAATCGTACTGAAAAACATGGGGCTTGTCCGCGCTACCGCTATGTCCCTCAGAAATATGTACCTTAAGTACGGCGACGTAGACGACGTGGTGAACGAGGGCGTTATCGCCCTTATGGACGCCATAGAGCTTTTCGACCCGACAAGGGGCGCGAAATTCGAGACCTTTGCTTCGCTTAAAATACGCGGCGCGATAATCGACTATATCCGAAAACAGGACTGGATTCCGCGGCAAATAAGAAAATTTGCCAAAACACTTGACAAAGCGTACAGTTCGTTGTATAATTTATATAACAGGACTCCAACGATGGAGGAACTGGCGGAGCACATGGGCTTGTCCGAGGAAAAGCTGCTAAAGTATATGGCGGAGTCCGCGTGCAGCGTCACGCTGTCCTTTGAGGAGCTTTTGTACGAGGATAATTTCAGCGAACCGTCCGACGCGGCGCCTGCCGATTCACGGATAATGCGCGACGAAATGAACAGCGTCATCGCCGAGGCGATAGGGCAGCTCAAGGAAAAGGAGCGGCAGGTCATTACGCTGTACTATTATAAGAATATGAAATATTCTGACATCGCAAAGGCGCTTGGGGTGTCCGAGAGCCGCGTGTGTCAGATAAACGCAAAGGCTACGCTCGCTTTAAAAACGGCGCTGGAGCCTTATATAAAGTAACACGGAACGGAGGAACACATGAACAGAGGCTTTTACTACGCTTGTAACGGAATGATCCTTAATCAGCGCAATCTTGACTGTATAGGAAACAACCTTACGAACGCGATGACCAACGGCTACAAGCGGGACACGCTGATAACCAGGCGCTTTGACGAGCAGATGATACTTGTAAAGCACCGCGAGGAGCTTTCCGGAACATTCGCCCACAGATATGTTGATGACTCCTACACCGATTTGGAGCAGGGTGCGCTGCAATATACGGAATCTCCCTTTGATGTGGCTATCAACGGGGACGTGTACTTCAATATCGCGGGCTACAACGGCGAGACCATGCTCACCCGCAACGGCGCGTGGGAGCTTGACGACCAAGGTTATCTCTGTCTGTCAAATTCGGGCAGGATTCTCGGCGAGAACGGCGAAATTTACCTCGGAAACAAGGATTTTGTTATCGACGTTGACGGTCGCATTTACCAGGACGGACAGCTTGTGGACAGGCTGATGCTCTCTTACATAAACCCCGACGCTACCACCGAGAAATTCGGAGCGAATATGTTTACGGCGGTCGAGGCGGGAGAGGTTCCCGAGGACTTACAGTTTGATATTATCCAGGGCGCGTTGGAGCGTTCCAACGTCGACCTCAACTACGAACTGACGATGCTGATGAACACGCAGAGACTTTTTGAGGCGAACAGCACGATATTCCAGCTCTGCGATTCCATGAATCAGCGCGCGGCTTCACTGTGCAAAATAAATAACACCTAATTAAAGTAATTACAGGTTAGGAGATACATAATGAATATAGCGTTTCATACCGGCAAAACCGCGCTTATAGCCCAGGCGCAGGCTCTGAGCGTGTACGGCAACAATATCGCGAATATCAATACGTACGGTTATCAGACGATTCGCCCCACCTTTGCGGACACTCTGTATTCCGTTCAGCGCGCTACCGAGCCGGAATGGCAGACGGGTCACGGCGCGTATGTGCAGAAGACCGATTTGATGTTCTCGGAGAGTATGTTCTACAACACGGAGCGCCCATTGGACTTCGCGATAGCGGGAGAGGGCTTCTTCGCGGTGCAGGATCGCTGGGGCAACACCAATTATACCCGCGACGGCGCGTTCGCGATGACCCAGATGGAGGACGGAAACTGGAACCTGGTAAGCAGCTCGGGAGAGTTTGTGCTGGATTACGAGGGAAACAGGATCGTTGTTCCCTTTGACGAGACCGACACCACTCCCGATTATGCGGAGCTTGCGAAAATGGTGGGCGTATTTGAGTTTGAGAATCCCTACGGGATAGAGGCAGTCGGCACGAACCGCTATGCAGCCACCGAAAGAAGCGGTATACCTACCGCCAATGAAAATATGGATAAGCTGCAGGGCAGCTTGATAGCCTCCAATGTAGACCTTGCGGATATGATGGTCAAGCTGATCGAAACTCAGAGAGCGTATCAGATAAGTTCCCGCGTAGTTACGACGGCAGACGAGCTTGCCAACATAGCCAACAACCTGAGATAAACGGAGGATTAAAATGGTTCATGATTTAAATAACCTTTCCCCCGTAGCGATCGACTGCATGAAGGAGCTTGGTAATATCGGCTCAAGCAGTGCGGCCAATTCGCTGTCGGCGATGCTTGGTAAGACAGTCAAGATGAGAGTCCCCGATGTCCGTGTGTTGGAGTATCAGCAGGTGATAGACGAGCTGGGCGGTGCGGAGAAGATCATTACCGGTATCCTTGTTCCGCTTGGCGGGGATATTAAGGGAATGATGATGTTCCTGCTCCAGGAGAGCTTTGCGAAGGTGGTTATAAACACCTTTATGCAAAAGGATGAAATTACCTTCCATGCCCTCGATGAAACGGAGCGGTCTACCATACTGGAAATGGGAAATATCATGGCAGGTTCTTATTTGAACGCGCTGTCTGATCTTACCGGTCTTTCTATGGAAATGACAGTCCCGTCAATGAATGTGGATATGCTCGGCGCAATACTGAACGTAATGCTGGTGGAGTTTGCGGAGGTCGGCGATACGGTTCTGTTTATCGATGACGGTTTTGTAATTGACAATGTGGATATAAAATCCAACATTATACTTATTCCTGAGATGGAATCCCTTGACATTTTAATGAAGAAGCTCGGTGTATTTTAATGAGTAACATAACTATCGGCATATCCGATTTAAAGGCGTGCAGAGCACCCGATGTTTTGGTTACATACGCTCTGGGGTCTTGTGTCGGAATATGTTTAATTGACAGCATGGCGGGAGTCGGCGGACTTTCGCACATAATGCTTCCCGACAGCTCGGGAATGACCAACGCGGCAAATACTCCCATGAGATTCGCGGATACGGCGATACCGCTTCTGGTACAGAAGATGTCCGTTATGGGCGCCAATAGGGGGCGAATGAAAGCAAAGATTGCGGGAGGAGCAGTCATGTTTTCCACCTCCAGCGATAAATTCAACATAGGCGACCGCAATGTTCAAGCGGGGAAAGCCGCGCTGAACTCATTGAGGATACCCATAATTGCCGAAGACACGGGACTTGATTATGGCAAGTCCCGTGTCTTCGGCAATTATGGGTATCCGCAATGAGT
>CAMWLH010000095.1 GCA_947175045.1 uncultured Clostridia bacterium
TCGAAAAACTCCTCGTCTATTTTCGTAAAGGAATTTATCAGCAGCTCCACCTTGTTCACAAAGCCGTCCTTGGTCTTTTTCAAGCCGTTTTTCAGCTTTGCGAAAAAACCCTCTCGCTTTGCGGGAGCGTCATCCTCGTCCTCCCGCTCGGAAATATTCTCCGTTTCGGGGCTATCATCGCCGCTTTCGGGCGTATTCTCCTTGGGAATATCCTCCGCGCCGCCGCTATACGCGATCGGTTCGGAGGCTTCGGGAATTTCCTCGGGAACTGCATCAATATCCGCTTCCTCGGCGGGATATTCCCCCGTTTCCACGATGTCCGATGTTGGTTCCCCGTCAAGCTCCCTCTCCTTTTTCTTTTTGAATTTATCGAATAATCCCATTATTTCTCTCCTTTTGCGGCTATCTCGTAAAGCGCGTCGACCGCACCGTCCGCCTCCACCTCAATATCGGGAGCAAGCGGCAGACCATCCTTTGCGCTGTCGGCTCTGTGAAATTTCTTGTAGGATACACTGATAAGCAAGCCGGAATCGGGGCACTGAAACGTGAGCTTATCACCGTAGTGCGTGGGCATATTCCCGGGCATTTCACCGATTACCTTTCCTATGCCGTTATCGGACACCGCAACGGCGAAATTCATAGCCGAGCTGAACGTGAGGTTTGACGTAAGCACATAAACCTCCCCGCCGAACGGCTCTTTCACTCTGCGGTTTCTTTCATATTCTTCCTCGCAGCTTTTCAGCCTGTTCCCGATGCGAACGTCCGTACTGCCGAAAACGCTGTACCCCTCAACGTCAAGGTATCTGAAAAACTCATTTATGACAAGGCTGTTTCCGCCGCCGTTTTCCCGCAGGTCTACCGCTACAGCGGAGATGCCGTTCTCCCTTACCTCGTCAAAGAAGCTCTTCAGCATTTTTTTATATTCGTCGTTTAACACGCATTCGTTCAAGGTGAATATCCCTATCGAGCTTTCCTTGTCAATATAATATTCGCAAAGCTCCGCACCGCCGTTATCTCTGCCGCGTATTTCCGAAGCCGTCACGAACTCATAATGCTCCGTGACCGTCCCGCTGTCGGTGAGTATCTCGTAGTCCGCGCCGTCTGAGGTGTCGATCCCGAGCAGCTCCAGATAATTTTTTCTGATAATGACCTGCCCGAACATATGATCGGCATAAAAATCCATCTGCGTTTCGTAGGAGAAAAAGCTCCTGAAATCTTCCAGCAGCTCCGCGCACGGCACCCCGTCCACCGAAACGACTGTTCCGTCCTTGAGCAGACTAAAGTCCTCGGCGTACATATCCGACGTCGGTGTAACCAGCGTGTGAGCGTCGCCCAGTACATGGCACATTTCCGCGGCGCTTCGCCACAGCTCTTTTATCGTGATATCTCCGCTGCCGGCAATACGGCTTCTCTGCCTATTATACTCGTCCGTGAACGACTTGTCAAGCCCCGAACCGTCAAGAAAGCAGACATGTTTTTCCGAAATGGTGCGATAAATATAATCGAGGTCATTCAATGCCCGCTCCGCGGACAGCACGCTGTCCATCGGCAGCATATCGTCAAAGCCTTTCCGCGCGTTCAGGCTTACCGCTGACAGCACCGCCGCGCCTATTGCTATTACCGCAAAAGCGGCAATTATCGGTATAAGGATTTTCTTTCTGTTTATTTTCATAAATCTCCGTATTGTGTAAAAAATGTTGATCTGAGCAGATTATTTAAAAAATTTCAAAATTCCCGCAATCACTCTCAGCCGCTCGCTGACGCTTGTTCTTTACGGGCGATTATGACACTTTTTGAAATTTCCTGCGTTAACGTTATGCTGCTCCGACTATTTCAGCTCCACGTCAAGCTCGTCGGTAAGCTCCCGCCTTAACAGCCGTGAAACTCCCTTTTCCTGCATGAATACCCCGTAAAGCACCTCGCAGCCCTCTATCGTGCCGCGGCGGTGAGTGATGACCATAAGCTGCGTATGATTGCTGAACTGGCTCAGATAGGATATGTACTTGTCAACATTGATATCGTCCAGCGCCGCGTCTACCTCGTCGAGCATACAGAACGGCGTGGGACGGTGCATAAGTATCGCGAAGTAGATGGTGATAGCGACCATGGTCTGCTCGCCGCCCGAAAGGGAGATCAGGTTCTTGATGACCTTTCCCGGGGGAGCCGCCTTGATCTCTATCCCCGAATTGAGCACGTCCTCGGGGTCGGTAAGCTCCAGCTCCGCGTGAGCGCCGTCGCCGAATATCTTCACGAATATCTCCTTGAAATGTGTGTTGATATCCTCAAAGCTGTTAAGGAACCGCGCCTTTATATCGGTGGTGAGCTGCTCTATCAGCTTCTCCAGCTCGCGCTTGGAGCGCTCTATGTCCGCAAGCTGCTCCGTCTGGAACTTGAACCGCCTTGACACCTCTATATACTCGTCGATAGCCGCCATATTGACCATTCCCAGCCCGCTTATGCGCTTTTTCAGCTCGGCGAGCTCGTTTTCGGCTACCATAAGGTTTTCGGGGAGCGTCACCTGCTCCACCGCCTGCGACACCGTAAGCTCATAGCCCTCGAACAGCAGGCTGACGATAGCGTCATAGGAGCGCTGAACGGTATTGCGCCGCTCCTCCAGCCTTGCCACCTCTCGCGAGAACTTCTCCTTGTCCGAGGCAGCCTCGTTTATGGTCTTATGCAGCTCGTTTATCTCCTTTTCAAGGTTCAGCACCTCGGCGTTGAGCCGCTCTACCTCCCCGCTCCTTTCGGTGAGAACGTCGCTGCCGCTCTCTATCTCCCGCTTTACGCGCTCTATCCTCTCGCGGAGCTCCCTGTCGGCGGAGTCAAGCTCCTCCATCGCCTGCTTGTAGCCGCCGCTGTTCTCCAGCAGCATACGGCGGTTGGATTCGATATTGCGTATCTCCGCGCCCAGCTTTTCTATCTCGCCCGCGGCGGTAACGCGCTTTATGTTCAGCTCCTGAATGCTGTCGGAGAGCGCCTTTATATGCTCCTCCGCTGCCTTTCTCTCGGAGCTTTGCGCGGAGTGCTTTTGCTCCAGCTCCTCTATCTCCTTGGCGATCCCTTCAAGCGCGCTGCAGTTCTGCTTTATGATATCGCTCTGCTGCTTTATCTGCGCGTCGAACCGCGCCAAGGTCTGCTTTGAAGCCTCTCCCTGCTGCGAGAGCTGCTCGATAAGGCTTTCCAGGCGGGATATCTCCGCGCGAACGCGTATCTCCTCGCCGTCGAGCTCCCTCAGCCTATCCTGCATACCCTCCGCTTCGATATCCATCTTCGCCACCTCGGAGCGGTACTGGTTGTACGCTTCTTCCTTTTCACGGGTGGACTGCCGCAGCTTGGATATCTCGGTGTACAGCGATTCTATCTCCTGCTTTCTGGAAATTATGCTGCCGCTTTTGTTTATGCGGCTTCCGCCCGTAAAGGAGCCTCCCGCGTTTACAAGCTGCCCGTCAAGGGTAACTATGCGGAATTTATAGCCGTATTTCTTGCCTATTCTCGTCGCGGTGGAAAGGTCGTCGACCACCGCGGTAGTCCCGAGAAGATTTCTGATGATCTCTATATACTCGTCGTCGCACTGCACAAGCTCGCTTGCGATACCCTCAAAGCCCTGCTCCGAGGAAAGCCGCGGCTCGTTAAGGCTGCGCCCTCTCATGCTGGTGAGCGGGTACAGTGTGGCGCGCCCCGCGTTGGTCTCCTTCAGAAAGCGTATGCAGCGGTTAGCGGTCTCCTCGTTATCTACGATTATATTCTGCATTACCGACTGTAATACCGTTTCAACGGCGGTAATATAGCGCTCGCTTACCGAAATGACGTCCGCCACTATGCCATGTATGCCCGACAGCCTGCCCTGCTCGCTGGCGGTGATGATCTCCTTTACGCTGCGGTAGTAGCCGTCCTTGCTCTTTTCAATATCCGACAGCACCTTGTAGCGCTGCTGCTTTTCGCCCAGCTTCGCGGTTATCTCGTCGAGAGCCGCCCGCGCCTCATCCATTCGGCGCTTTTTGCCCTCGCGCAGGCGCTGATAGCCCGAGAGCTTGTTCTCCGTGCCGCCGTGCTCCTCGGAGATCTGCTCAAGGCTCTTTTGCGCCGCAGTTTTTTCGGCGGTATACTGCGCGGTCTTGCTCTCGCTCTCGGAGAGGTCTGCAAGGAACGCCTCGCGCTGCGCGTTGGCTTCGTTTCCCGCAAGCTCCGCCTGGCTTATGGCGATATTAGCTTCGCTCTTTTTGCGGTATGCCTCCGCCAGACCCGCCTCCAGCGCGGAATACTCCTCGCCTGCCCTGCTGCTTTTCTCCGATATCTCCGAAAGCTCCCGCTTTGCCTGCTCTATTTCGCCGTCAAAGCCGGATATCTCGGTTTTCTTTTCCGTGATTTTGCCGTTGATCTCCTCTATCTGCCCGTCAAAGCCCCTGCTGCTCTGCTCCGCATTCTTAAGCTGCTCGGTGAGCTCACCGCGGCGCTGCTCGTTATGCTTGAGGTCGTTTTCCGCAAGCTGTATCTCGGTGCGCTTGTCCGCAAGCTCCTCGTTTGCCGCCTGTATTCCGGAGCGGTGACGCTCCAGGCTGCCCTGTATGCCCAGCTTGTCGTCTGCGAGCTTCTCTATCCTCTCCTGCGCCTTGCGCGCGTCGTTCTCATAATGCTCGTACTCGCCGCGGTTTAGCAGAAGATCGTCGTCCAGCTTTTTGAGCTCCTCCCTTTTATTGAGAAGCTGCGCGGTGCTTACCGATATCTCCAGCTCCTGCCGCTTGTCCTGAAGCTCCTTTGCCAGCCGCGCCTTTTCCGACTGCTTTTCCAGTATCGGCAGGCGTTCCTCGTCCATTCTTATTATGTCCTTCTGGCGAAGTATATTTTCCTCGGCGGTCGCGAGCTGCTTTTCCGCGTCGGCTTTCTTGTGCAGAAACAGGGAAATGCCCGCTGCCTCCTCGAAGATCTCACGGCGCTGCGTCCCGCGCGAGTTCACTATCTCCGCCACTCTGCCCTGACCTATGATGGAATACCCGTCGCGTCCCAGACCCGTGCCCATCAGCAGCTCCTGGATATCCTTAAGACGCGACTTCTGCCCGTTGATAAGGTACTCGCTTTCTCCCGAGCGGTACAGCTTGCGGGAGATGACCACCTCGTCCGCGTCAACAGACAGCGCCCTGTCCTTGTTATCCATGGTGAGCGCCACCTTTGCGAAGCCCATCGGCTTTCTCTCCACCGTTCCGTGGAAAATAACGTCCTCCATCTTCTCGCCGCGCAGAGTTTTAGCGCCCTGCTCTCCCATTACCCAGCGCAGCGCGTCGCTTATATTGCTCTTGCCGTTTCCGTTGCTGCCCACAACGGCGGTGGTTTTTGTGTCGAAATTCAGCACCGTTTTGTCCGCGAAGGACTTGAACCCATGTATTTCAAGCGTCTTAAAAAACATTTATATCTCCGTTTTGGGAACGACCTCGAGATACGCTCCCGCCTGTTCCCCGACCTTTATTTTATAGCCGGCTTTTTCCAGCACCGCGATATTCCCGCGCCGCTGCCCCACCAGCCTGCTTATATTCCTTTTATCCGTCAGCACGGTATATTCGCCCTTTGGCAGCCCCTCCAGGCGCGCCGTGATATCCTCCAGCATTATCCTGCTTTCGCACAGCTCGCGGAATGCGGGGTGGTAAACTCCCCCCAGCATATCCCGCTCCACCTCCGCGGAAGCGTGAAGTCCCATTCTGATGACCGCGATATCGTTCCGCCCGAACATTCTCAGCAGCTTTGCGCATAGCTCCACCGTTTCCTCAAACCCGAAGCTGCGGTACTCCCCGCGCTCGTACAGCTCGCCGAGCCGCGTTCCCTTTAAGATCACCGTCGGGTATATCCGCACCGTCTCCGGCGCGAGCCTTATAAACTCCCGCGCGGTGTACATAACCGCTTCGGCGCTGTCCTTGTACAGCCCCGTCATCATTTGCAGACCGAGCCGTATGCCGCTTTGCTTTATCAGCTCCGAGGCGCGCCTTACGTCCTCGGAGGTATGACCGCGCTCGTTCGCCGCAAGCACCTCGTCGCTCATGGACTGCGCTCCAAGCTCCACCGCCGTCACGCCGTACTCCCGCAGTATGTCGGTTATTTCCGCGGAAATACAGTCGGGACGAGTTGAGCAGCGTATGCCGTTATATGCCCCGAGCTCCCTCACGCCGCGCGCGGCGGCCTCCAGCAGCTCCGTCATATATCCGCGCGGGATCGCCGTGAAGCTCCCGCCGAAAAAGGCTATTTCCGCCTTTGCGCCGATATCGTTCAGGTGCTCCGCCTGCTGTGTTAGCAGCTCCCACACCTCGTCTGCCGCGGGAGCCTTCGCCGCCCCCGAAATACTTTTCTGATCGCAGAAGCTGCACCTGTGCGGACAGCCTATATGCGGAATGAAAACCGAAAGATTAGTCTGTTTCATAGCCCATCAGCCCGATTGCTTCCTTCGCGGCAGCCTGCTCGGCTTCCTTCTTGCTCAAGCCCTTGCCCCTGCCGATTACCTGCCCGTTGAGCAGAACGCTCGCGAAGAACACCTTGCTGTGCTCCGCCCCCTCCTCGTCGGTCACATCGTAGGAAATATGCTCCTCGGGGTTCTGCTGTATAATCTCCTGCAAGATCGTCTTGTAGTCCCCCAGCTTCACCTTGCCGCTTTTCAGCGCCTCTATTGACGGCACAAAGCCCAAAATGAACCTCTCCGCAGTCTCCGTTCCCCCGTCGAGATATATCGCCGCGATGAGCGCCTCGAAAGCGTCCGCGAGAATGGAGCGCCTGTCACGACCGCCCGTCATTTCCTCGCCCTTTCCGAGCAGTATATACTTCCCGAGCCCTATCCTCTTCGCAAAGCTGTACAGCGAGTTCTCGCACACGATAGACGCGCGCAGCCGCGTAAGACCGCCCTCCGGCTCCTTATTCATATTCGTAAAAAGATACTTCGACACGGTAAGCTGCAAAACGCTGTCTCCGAGAAACTCCAGTCTCTCGTTGCAGCCGTTGTTCTTCCCGCCGGAATAGCTGGAATGGGTCATAGCCCGCTCCAGAAGCGATTTATTTTTAAAGGCGTAGCCGATAGCGCCCTCAAGCTCCCGAAAATTCATTATATCACCTTATTTGAAAAAAATTTTCCGCGACCCGACCGCGAAAACTCCGCTGACGCTCCGCTTCCGCAGTCTCCCGCGGAAAATTTTGCTGCGTGGGCGTTGTGTCGCTCTTTTCGAGCGTTGCTTTGTTTGAAAAAATTTTCCGCGACCCGACCGCGAAAACTCCGCTGACGCTCCGTTTCCGCAGTCTCTCGCGGAAAATTTTGCTGCGTGGGCGTTGTGCCGCTCTTTTCGAGCGTTGCTTTGTTTGAAAAAATTTTCCGCGACCCGACCGCGAA
>CAMWLH010000096.1 GCA_947175045.1 uncultured Clostridia bacterium
ATTGCATTTTAGGCAGAAATGCTATATAATAGAAATGTAGACGATAGGGGGAATGTATATGACATATAAAATAGCGGTATGCGACGACGAGCAGATCTTTGTCGATGATGTGGTAAAGAAGCTCAAGGAACAAAGCGAGCAGTGTGAGATATACGAATATATCTCAGGTGAGGAGCTGTTAAACTCCTCGCTGGAATTCGATATGATATTTTTGGATATTGAGATGACGGGGATCAACGGAATAAATGCGGCTTTCGTCTTGCGCGAGCGCGGGTTTGACGGAATGATCATCTTTCTTACAAGCCACACTGAATTCATGCCGGACGCTTTTAAGGTGAAGGCATTTCGATTTCTGGACAAGCCTCTTGAGAGCGAAAAATTTAACGAAGCGTTTTCCGAAGCCAAAAAGGAAATAATGAACACGGAACATATCCTGTTGTCCGACAGAAGCGGAAAAACCGTATACCTAAAATTAACCGATATTGTGTACCTTGAAGCATACGGCGACGGAACTTATATCTATGGCAAAACGGGAAAGGTTTACGATACGGATAAGCCGCTTAAGTATTGGAAAGGGCAAATCGGCTCGGAACATTTCTATCAAATACATAAATCATTTATTGTATCATACCTGTACGTTTCGGATATTTCAAAGGACGGACAAGTTGCCATGAAAGGGTTTAAACAGCCTTTGGACATATCGCGGAGAAATGTTGTTCCGTTCAGAAACGGATTTTTTGACTATATCAGAAAGTATGCGAGGATAATGTAATGGACGTTATAAATAAATTGCTTCAAGCGTTTCTCGGATATGCGGTCGAACTGATGAAACTTATTCCGATAATGCTGTTTGCGTTTAAATTTGAAATACAACCTATAAAGAGAACCGTGATTATAAGCGTTTGCTCTGCTGCGGTTCTGGTGCTGGCGGTCGTTAGCGGAATTGAGGATTATGTGCCGATTTATTCGTATCTCGGAATCGTTCTCACCATTCTTATTGTGAAAGGGGAAAATCGAATATTATATACCCTCACCGGATTTTTCGGCATAAGTTTACTTGATATGCTGACAGCGACTATTTTTCTTGCGATAAGTGGAGATACATATGAGAGGGTGATCGATGATACTTTCGGACGGTTATCTATAAACGCGTTAAATATAGCGGTAGTCGCAGTAATTTGCTTAGCAGCGAGAAAACTTTCATCAAAGAAAAACGAAATTATGCCGATAAAGGTCGGCAAGCCATATCTGATACTTATTATTCTTGGAGAGGTATCTTTAAATTTATTTATGACGATCTTTCAGCTTGATGAAAGCGCAATTGAGGGCATGGATAAAGTTATGGCAATTGCGCTTGGTGTGGGAAGCGCGGTGTTCCTTTTGACAGCATTTATTATGGTGACCAATTATTTCTCAAAGAATTACTACAAAGGGATTTTGGAAATAAACGAGAAGCTTGTCAAAAGTCAAGAGCAATATTACACGATGTTGCTTCAAAAAGAAGAAGAAACGAGGAGATTTCGCCACGATATATATAATCATCTAAACTGTATGAGGCTACTCTTTGATGATAAAAAGTATGACGAGTTGGAAAGCTATTTTAACAGAATCGGAGCTTCGGTATTGGAATTGCGTTCGGAATTGCAAATTGGGCATGACCTTATAAGTGCGATTTTAAAGGACGTTGCGGATAAGCACTCAGAGGTATCGGTTGACATTATCGGCAAGCTGCCGACTTCAATCCGCTTGGACAACACGGACGTTTGCACAATTTTTTACAACTTGTTTGACAACGCCTTCACTGCTGCGCAAAGTTCTGAAAAGAAATCCGTGGAGATTTCCGTTAAACTGCTCGGCGAGAACTTGTTTTTCATAATAAAGAACACAGTCTTGCGTAAGGTAGAAATTGAAAATAATGTTTTAAAGACTGAAAAGTGTGATAAAGAACAGCATGGTTTCGGTTCGGGAAACGCTGTTATGTGTGCCGAGAAGAACGGCGGAGTACTTACCTACAAATGCTCGGATACTCACTTTGAAGCAGAATTGATCATACCAAATATAGACTGATTTTACAAGAATACAAGCTCTTTAAATTTCCATAATCTGTAAATATTTAACCGAAAACCGCCAAATAGCTACCATTCACCGGAAACACCTTGAAAAATTTTAGTGCCTATGCTATAACAAAAGCATAGGCAATTTCCATTTTATAACGGGAGGTGACTTGAATGATACTCTGTGATTTTGATATCTTCTGGTTCTTGAAGCGCCGCAGATAATTCGCGGGTACTTATTCCAACGGCATGGAGCGGTCGAGAGGATTGACCGCTCCAAATCAAAAACGTGGAGGAATTATCATGAACAAAAAATTTAAAGGAAAGGCAAAAAGGCTTATATCCGGCTTTGTAGCCGCGGCAACGGCAATAACTATGCTTCCCGCAATTCCCGCTATGGCAAAGGATTTGGGGCGCTATCCTTACACCCTGTTTGCCGGTTCATCCGCCGAGGGTGCGATAACAACAACCGCATCGAATTTCGGCGTGAACGGAAACGTAGCGACAAACGGCACGATCTCGGCAGCCGGAAATATGAATATAAACGGCACTAAGACCGAAAACGCGGGTCTTGACATGATTTATATCTTCGATAAGATCGATTCAAAGTACTTCTCCGGCAGCGATGTTGAGGAACATAACGAAGATTATGTTCTTGACGAGCTTAACATAAACATCAGTGAGCCTACCGAGGTTCTCGGCGAAGCGGAGCTTACGGGAAATATCAACATAAACACCGCTTTGAAAGCGTTCAAGGACGTTACGCTGAACGGCGAGGTTAAGAATACAAACGACTCCGTGATTTATTCAAAATACGGAGATATTGTCATTGACAGCACCAACGTTAATCTGAACGGCTTGGTGTACGCTCCGTTCGGCAGCGTTGAGGTCAAGGCTATGAACCTTAATCTCAACAATGTTGTCATTATCGCCGACAGCATTGTTTTTGACTGCCCGAATGTTAACGCAAACTACAGCACAAACGCTGCGGATTTTGTCGGAACGGTTTCCGAGCCGCTTAATATTCCCAAAGATGAGTGGCAGTACATGAAGGACGAAAACGAGAACGGGCTGCCCGATTTCTTCGAAAACTTTGAAAACTGGTCGAAACTTACGGATTCCGATGGTGACGGCTTGCCGGACAGCATTGAGGAATATCTCGGCAGTGATCCTAATAATATAGATACTGACGGTGACGGTCTGAACGATTATTATGAGGTCTTTGGTACGTTCACCGATCCGACAAAGGCTGATACCGACGATAACGGCGTAAACGACGGCGACGAGGATTTTGACGAAGACGGTCTGACTAACCTTGAGGAATTTGACAACAAGACAAATCCGTACATAGCCGATACCGATAGTGACGGTCTGTCCGATGGCGATGAAGTCAAGACTCATGGAACAGACCCGCTTGTTGCCGATACGGACGGCGATGGTCTGGACGATGGCGACGAGATAGTTCTTGGCACAAATCCGTTGGTACAGGATACAGACGGTGATGGCATTATCGACAGCAAAGAGAAAATTCAGCAGACATTTACTCATAAGGTAAAGAACGATGACTGCGCCGTGATCGAAGTTATCGTTGACATGGAATGCACAGGCAACATCAACAAAACCACCTCGGTTGAGAGTGTCATGAACGTGGATATTCTCTGTACGGATGTTGTAGGGCTTGTCGGCGAGCCTTTTGAGATCGAAACAAAGTCCGAATTTGACAAGGCTACCCTTACTTTTAAAATCGACAAGGATAAGATCGGTGAAATTCCATTTGACAATCTGCTCTTTTTGTGGTATAATGAGGAAGACGATGAATTTATCGAACTGGAAACAACCCTTAATGAGGAAAACGGTACGGCAAGCATTATAACCACGCATTTCAGCAAGTACATGATTGTTGATAAAAAAGCATGGTTTGACGCGTGGTCAATTCAATTCAACTATAACCCAAGCAGTGATGAAACTCATTATGAGCCCGGAGGTTTTTATCCTAAAATAAGATATAATACTGTATTGGCGATAGATTGCTCTGGAAGTATGTCTTGGAATGATTCATGTTCTCAAAGAGCTGCAGCGGCGGAAAAGTTTATAGAATACATGCACAGCGACGACAAAACCGCTATTGTATTTTTTACTGGATCGGCACAATTAATTGCTCCAATGTCAAATGATGAAAACGCATTGAAAAATACACTCAAAAGAATTTATAGCAGTGGCGGCACAGACTTTAGCAGCGCCATAAACAAAGCAATATCCGTTTTTGACACAAATGACATAAATGTGTCATATGTTAACAATCGGATAATTCTCTTGTCCGACGGCGAGGATGGCGGCAGCCGCAGCGCGCTTAACGACGCATTGGGCAAATGTGATAAAAATAATAAGAACATAAAGATATTCACTGTTGGTTTTGGTTCGGCTAACGACTCTCTAATGGAGAATATTGCAAAATCAACTGGAGGCAAGTATTATAAAGCGCTTTCGGCTGATGATCTGGTGGATATTTTTGCTGAGATAGGCTATTCAAGTGACTTTGATATGACGGATACCGATGGCGATGGTATTCCAGATGCAGTTGAATACGCAGGTATCAGATTGCAAAATGGCGATATACTTTATGGTTGTGATCCTGATAATTGTGATTCGGATTGTGACGGATTGCTTGACGGTGAAGAAATCATATTTGATCCGAAAAAGTATGAGAAAACAATCTATAATGATGATGGTACGATTAAGATTATAGAGGGATATTCTTTTAGGAAGGTATCCGATCCCACTAATGAAGATTCCGATAATGATGGAATCAAAGATTACTATGACGCCTTCCCGCTGGATAACAGCCCGCTTAAATATCAGAACATTTATAGCGAAATAACCATGACCGGAAGTGGAGAGCACATACATAAATTTGTCGCTCCGGATGATGGGTATTATAGATTTGAGCTATATTACGACAGCAACAAATCCAACGATCTTGATATCTCTTTTTTAAGCGAGAATAATACTTCTCTTTGTCTTACAGATGAGTTTGCTGATAATGAAACATATTTTAGTGACAAACGAATATACCGTTATCTAAGAAAAGGTGATGAAACAAGTACAATCATCACAGGTAGCATGAGCAATAAATACCATATATATGTCACCAAAGCAACTGCATATTTGTGTGGCGGAAAATTCACATATTTAGCCGAGGACAACAAACCCGTTACATTAGACACTACTGTTGGTGTCAGCATTTTGAGGGGACTGTTTTCCGCATATGGTTTTGACGTTATAGAATATAATGGCAATTTTAAAGATGTGTATACTTTTAAAACAAGTTATAGCCCTTTCACATGTGCTCACAATGAAATAGTTTATATTGCTTGTCACGGAGAACCTGGAGCTATATTGGACAAAAGTTTTAGTGCGGTAACTACACTGGTAACGGACAAATACAGTAGACTATTTGCCCAGAACATAGTGACGATTATTGCTACTTGCTTTTCATCAACAGATTCTGGGGACGGTTCAATTATAAATCAGTGCTTTAACTCAGGTGCAAATACTTCAATGGGATTTAGTTATTACACTTATGAACATACATCAATTCCATTTTGCTGTACGGTTTTTTATAACATTCTTAACGGAAGCAGTTTGCAAGCATCCTATAATGGATATGATACGCAAAACTTGTTTTTGGGCGGACCAGGAGTGGTGGAGATGAATGGGCAAGAAAAGCGTTCGTGGTTTCGTGATAGCGGAATAGAGTGTCATTTTGGCACAAACGCAGAACCACAATACGACAAATTGCAGTCAATTTTGTTATATGCTAATACACGAATACGCAACGAACTGCTTAATGACTAATATTACAATAGCATTTCCATAGTATTTCGTGGAAAGCGGATATGACTTGCGTGCAACTCCTCAACATTTCCCTAATTTCTGTGAGGAGTTGCCTGCATTTGCTTTGCAGTCTATTGTTACATTTCATTTATTTAATGAGGCGAAGGAGGGCATAATGAAAAAAGTAATTTTGGGGGTGATGTTAATAATTGGTGTGACTATTTTCAACGGATGTAATCGGACCAAACAGTTTGGAGATATCTCTGATCCTTCCTCCATGATTTCATTACAAGTAACGGGTTTTTCCACTTCCGGATTTTATTCGACTCGCTATCCTGAGCTTAACTTGTCAGATATCGAAAAACTTCCTGTTTATAAGAGCCCTGTGATTGATTGTGAGACGCGTTTGGAGCAAATCGAAAAAATAATACCAAGAGATTTTTATAATTCACTAAATTTAATTGAATCACAAAGCAACTCATACAGCAATAATAACGGTTCTTTTAGCGTCGGATTTGACTACAACTGTGATTGGATATATTTCCGAACTGCGGAACAAAGTAAGAACTTCTTTGATAATGTTGGTTTGCGACTGCCAGAAAAAAACACAGTAAAATATAACGAAAAAACAGGAGAATTAGCCATTAACGAAGAGAAACTGCAAACCTTGATTCAAAAATGTGAGGAGATTGCCGTTAAATTAAGAAATCAAGATTTTCGTTTAGGAAATTATTCTGTTCGAAGGGAAGGCTTGTGGAGCGATGAAAAAAACGTAATTCACGCCAATTATTCTATCACGATCAGCTTTACAAATGTGCATCCAGAGACCACTAGAGATAGACTGCTTGATTACTATAATTTGTATGATAGAGTGGATTTTACTTTTTTGTTTCAGCATGATGACATTTTTGATTTCCAAATCAAATCATACACAGTTGAAAATTTGATTTTTGTTGACGACTATAGTGTCATTCCAATCGAAAAAAGCATTGAACGATTTGATGATAATGTGAATGTTTACTTCTCATATGACAAAATTGACGGAGAATTAACATTCAATGCCGACACTGAATCAATAAAAGATTACAATATTTATATTATTTATGTGTGTGATAAGGAAAATTTTATACGACCAATTTATTTAAAACAAGATTACAATTTTGTTGGCAATTTCTTCGGATCTGCATGGATCGATGCCATAGAATATTGATTAATTGCTGAAACCTTTGGGTTTCAGTATTTTCTTTATGCCGCTTTAAATATTCTACATAGTCTATAACCGTTCAAAAGACTATTACAGATATATTAGGTGAGCTTTTTCAAAAATATTTTATAAACAAGACAGACAATGTGCACAAAAACAACGCGTTCGTTTTGAGTAACCTGCACTATTGACATATGAAAATGGATATGTTAAAATGGAAATCCATCTATCAAATAAATATAAATG
>CAMWLH010000097.1 GCA_947175045.1 uncultured Clostridia bacterium
CAACACAATAAATCTAACAAAAAATTAGCGTGCCAGCATAAATTATCATTTATATTATTAGCCTTTTAAACTATATCGACGCTTTTCGGAGCGCCGATATGTTTTTTCGTTCCTGTTGCCTTGCATTGAATGAACAAAATCCCCGATTTCTGCCTTGAACCCCAAGATGTGGAAAAGTGTTTTTCGATGCCGTCTATATGTTGTTAATATCAACAATATTTTGGCATTTAATCAATGCTTTACAAGAAATTTTTTGTTAAAAGTGCACAAAAATATGAACAAAACTTTTGTTTTTATTTTTGAAAATATTCGTGTATTACCCCTTGCAAAAATTTGAAAGTCGGGTTATAATTTAATAGTGGGGAAAAGTGGTGAAGAAATTCACTGATTTGGTGAAAAGTTAATAAAAAAACAACCACTTAATATATCCCCGCAAGCATAGGGGAAAAATTAAAATCTACGGAAATTCCGTCTGAGGAGGACGGACAGGGCGTTTTTCAAGGGGAATTAAGGCTTGGCGGAAAGGGGGAATAGAAATGTACGGCGAGTTCGAGCATACGGTGGACGCAAAGGGAAGAATGAATTTCCCCGCAAAACTGCGCGACGAATTCGGGGAGCATTTCTATATTTCCAAGAGCTTTAATGAAAAATGTCTTACGGTATACACCGAAAAAAGCTGGAACGAGCTGAGGGAAAGCCTTAAGGGAAAGCCCTCCAAAATAGCTTTGCCGGTGGAAAGATTCATTTTTGGCAGCGCCTGCGAGGCGGAGCCGGACAAGCAGGGAAGAATTGCGATAGCTCCCGCGCTGAGAAACTACGCGGGGATTACGAGCGAGGTCGTGGTCGTGGGGATAAACGACCGCGCCGAGATCTGGGACAAGGCAAGCTGGGAGAAATATAACGACAACACAACTCCCGATGATATCTCTGCATTTGCGGAGGAGCTTGGCATCTGATGGAATTTTTGCATATTTCGGTACTGCTGAAAGAAACGGTGGACGGGGTGTTCACCGATCCAAAGGGAATTTACGCCGACCTTACTACGGGCGGCGGAGGTCACAGTCTGGAGCTTGCGAAGCGGTTGGACGGGGGAAGTCTGATATGCTTCGACCAAGACCCGAGTGCCATAGAAGCCGCTGGGGAGCGGCTTAAGGGCTATCCCGTGACCTTTGTGAGAAGAAACTTCAGAGAGCTTAGAGAGGTTCTGGAGGAGCTGGGGATAGAGGCTCTGGATGGGATCGTGGCTGATCTTGGGGTGTCGTCTCACCAACTGGATGCGGCGGAGCGCGGGTTTTCGTACCATAACGACGCGCCGCTGGATATGCGCATGAGCGGAGAGGGGCTTTCCGCGCGCGATGTGGTAAACGAGTACAGCTTTGAGGAGCTGCGGAGAATTTTGTATGAGTTCGGCGAGGAGAAATTCGCGCCGAAGATAGCGCAGGGGATAGTGAACGCCCGCGCGGCGAAGCCCATAGAAACGACGGGCGAGCTCGCGGAGATAATCAAGAGCAGCGTTCCGACCGCTTACAGGCGCGAGAAAAATCCCTGCCGAAAGAGTTTTCAGGCGATAAGAATTGAGGTAAACGGCGAACTTGAGGCGCTGGAAACGGCACTGAAAGACGGCTTTGACTCCCTTAAAAGGGGAGGGAGAATGGCGGTGATCACGTTCCATTCTCTGGAGGACAGGATAGTAAAAAATCGTTTCAGGGACTTCTGTACGGGCTGTACCTGCCCGCCCGAGTTTCCTGTGTGCGTGTGCGGTAAGATTCCGCGGGGAAGGCTTATCACCAAAAAGCCGCTGACCGCGGGGAGCGATGAGCTTTCCGAAAACAGCCGCAGCCGCAGCGCTAAATTGAGAGTTATAGAAAAGACGGAATAGTGGTTCCATGGGGACTTTTTGCGGGGATCCAAGCAATTGGAGGGGAAATATGAATATGCAGGATAATCTGGCGTATGACCTTTCGCTGTTCGATGACGATGAACGTCAGCGCCGTGAGATAAATGAAAAGGAACGCGTGAGGGAGAAGGCTGCCGCCGCCGAGATAAAAATGGCGAGGAACAGCGTTTCCCGCAGCGGCTCGCGTATAAAGGTGATAGCTATCGCGGCGTCGGTATTCGCGGCGTTTTTCGCAGCTAATTATTTCAATACGCAAAGGGACGATATGGCGCGTATGGTTCAGCAGCAGCGCCAGGCGTACAACGACGCGATGAACGATAACTCGCTGCTTAGAAGTCAGCTTGATTACAAGGTGAGCATAGGCTATATTGAGGAATACGCCACCGAGGAGCTCGGTATGCAGAAGGTCACGGGTGCGCAGAAAAAATACATAAGCGTGAACACAGAAGACCTTATTGAGGTGGAGCATGATGACTCGGGCGGATTCTTCGGAAGCATAAAGAAGTGGTTCGGGAATATTCTGGAATACATTGGGTTTTAACGGCATAAAATAGGGGTGAACAAGCCCTTGGTAATCCGTTGCAAAGGTCAGGGGTCAGAGGTAAGAGGTTGGGACATTGGGGAATGCCCTTTCCTCTTAATTCTGACCGCTTGCTTTTAAGGCGAATAAAGAGCAACATAACGCCCACGCAGGGAATTTCAAAAAGTGTCATAATTTGTGCAGCAAATTATGACCGATTCCCGCAATCGGTAGTTTTGCGCAACGGTCGCGCGGCTTCTTACAGCGTTTTGCAGCTGTTTGCGCAAAACTTGGCGCAGCGGAGCGGAACGGAGTGTGCTTGCGGGAATTTTGAAATTCTTTTAAATCATTTATTTCTTGTCAACCTATAAACCAAGTTCCGATCAACCCATAATAGGCTTAAGATCGACCCTTTAAGACAGTAAAGATTCAGGTGGTGCTAAGATGAAGAGAGATTTTCGGTATTACGCGGGAAAAGCGTGGAATAAGATAAAGGAAATGGACGCGGACGAGGTCAACAGAAAGCCCTGGATAGGTATCCGCGGACGTCAGATAGTGGTGCTGGCGCTGATAATAGCGCTGTCCTGCTATGTGGGATTTTTCCTGCTGAAATATACGGTGCTCGACGGCGACAGATGGCGCATGCTGGCGGGAAGTCAGCAGATGTCCACGCTGACGATAAAGGCGAGCCGCGGGTCGATCTATGACGCTAACGGCACGGTGCTGGCACAGAGCTCCACGGTGTGGGATATCATAGTTTCCCCCAAGGCTGTCTATGAAGCCAACGAGGAAGCCAAAAAGCAATATGAGAAGGACAAGGAGAAGTGGGCGCTGTCCGACGAGGAGGACAGAGAGCCGCTGAAGCCCTATACGGAGCTTAAAGAGGTCATAAGCACGGGACTGGCGGAGATACTGGGCGCGGACAAGGAGAAGATACTTGACGCCTGTGATAATATCGGAGTCGAGTATTACATAGTACAACGCAAGGTGGAAAAGCCGCTTACAACACAGATCAACACGTTCCTTGCGGAAAACGACGTCCGCGCGGACTGCGTTTATACCGAGGAGAGCAGCAAGCGCTACTACCCGAATGAAACGCTCGCGGCAAGCATAATAGGCTTTACCAACTTTGAGGGCGACGGGGTGTACGGTCTGGAGGCGTACTATGACGATTATCTGCGCGGCACGGACGGAAAGGCGATATACACCAAAAACGGCATAGGTCAGGCGGCGGACAACGTAGGAGATTTCTATTACTCGGCGGTGGACGGGTACAGCCTGGTGCTTACGCTGGACGAAGTCCTGCAGCATTATCTCCAGAAAAACCTGGATATGTGCATTTCGCAGCACTCGGTAATAAACCGCGCCTGCGGGATAATAATGAACTGCAACACCGGTGCAGTGCTGGCGATGGAGACCGCGCCGACGTTTGATCTGAACAATCCCTCGACGCTGCTGAGCGAGTACGACAAGCAGCAGCTCGAGGAGCTTATAGCTTCGGGGGCTTCGGAGGAGGAGATAGACGCGCTGGAGGCTGTCATGCGCGAGCAGCAGTGGAAGAACAAGGCGATAACGGAGCTGTATTACCCCGGGTCGGTCTTTAAGACTGTTACCTGCGCCAGCGCACTGGAAGAGGAGGTAGTGAGCCTTAATTCGACGTTCTACTGCTCAGGTGTGGCAGACGTCGCCGGAACGTCGATCCACTGTCACAATTCGGGTCACGGCGAACTGGACTTGCAGAATGCCGTTACAAAATCCTGCAACCCGTCGTTTATAGCGATAGGGCAGGCGCTCGGCAAGGATAAATTCTTCGATTATTTTGAAGCGTTCGGCTTTACCGAGCCTACTGGTATAGACCTGCCCGGCGAATCGAGGAGCTTGTACGTGAACCGTGACAATATGGGACCCGTTGAGCTTGCGTCATCGGCGTTCGGGCAGACAAACAAGGTTACTCCCATTCAGATGGCTACCGCGCTTTGCGCGATAGTCAACGGCGGGTATCTGGTGACCCCGCACCTGGTGGACAAGATACTCGACAGCGACGGCAACGTTGTGGAAACCATACAGCCGCAGATAAAGCGGCAGGTCATCTCGGAGGAGACCTCGATACAGATGAGAGGTATTCTCGAAAACGTTGTTGAAGCAAACGGCGGTACGAACGCGTATATAAGCGGCTACCGCATTGGCGGAAAGTCGGGAACGACGGAGAAGATAGACGAATACAACGCGGCGGGCGGCAAAGCGGCGGGAGCTAAGATGACATATGTTTCATCTTTTTCGGCGTTCGCTCCCGCGGACGATCCTCAGATAGTTATGCTGGTAATGGTGGACACCCCCACGGGTGCGCAGTATTACGGCTCGGCGGTCGCCGCGCCGGTAGTTTCGGCGGTATTTAAGGAGGGGCTGGAGCACCTCGGGATATATCCCACCTATACGGCGGAGGAGCAGGCGAAAATGGACGCGGTAGTGCCCTATGTTCTGGGCACCGAGGCGCTCCGCGCGGAGAGCTCACTTGCGGCGCAGGGCTTTGATGTGAAGATAGTGGGAGATTCCTCCAGCAGCGCTACGGTTTCTACGCAGATACCCTATGCGGGAGTTACCGCGCCTAAGGGCTCTACGGTGGTGATATACCTGGGCAGCGATTATGAACTGGAGGTCGGTACAGTCCCGAATGTTATCGGAATGACGGTCTCACAGGCTAATACGGCGCTTACCGACGCGGGATTTAATATAAAGATATCGGGCGGCGCTGCGGAAAACGTCCAGGCGGTAGCCGTAATGCAGAGCTATGAGGGCGGCGCGGAGCTGTATAAGGGGAATGTTGTTGAGGTAACGTTCCAGGTGGACGACCCCGACGGCGGCGGACTTTATGTTGATTAAAAGTCAGCAGCAAGTAGCCCCCGCATTAAGGGGTATATAAAAAATTCCACATAACGCTCACGCAAGGAATTTCAAAAAGGTCATCGTTTGCCGAATGGCAAACGATGACCGGTGCCCGCAATCGCGTGAAGCGAACGTAGTGAGCGGAACGTGCTTGAGGGAATTATGAAATTCTTTTAAATCATCCAATTCTCGTCAACCCAAATCCCCCTTAAATCAGCCTATATAAGCATTAAAATCCCATAGAAAAACAAAGGTTAGTTGGTGATATATGTATGACACTCGGCGAGGTCTTTCAAGGCGTATGCGAGATAAAAGAGGAGCTCCGCGGGCTTAAGGTGACGGGGGTCACCTCGGACAGCCGCGAGGTGCGGGAGTGCTCGCTGTTTGTGGCGGTTGAGGGCAGGAGCTTCGATGGGCACGATTTTGCGGGGGAAATGCTCAAAAAGGGAGCCTGCGCCGTGGTAACGCAGCGTGAGCTCGGGCTGGAGCGTGAGATAAGGGTGGAAAACTCAAGGGAGATATATTCCCATCTGCTTTCGGCGTTTTACGGCAGACCGACACAAAAGATTAAGCTGGGCGCGGTGACAGGGACTAACGGAAAGACTACGGTGGTTAATCTTTGCGGACAGATAACGCGGCTGCTGGGATATCAGACGGGGATCATCGGAACTCTCGGGGCGGACACGGGCAGAGGGCTGGTGTATTCCCATGAGGGACCGCCCACAAATCCCGAGCCGAAGCGGCTGTACGAGCTGTTTGCGGAAATGGCGGATATAGGCACGGAGTATTGTTTTATGGAGGCGTCCTCGCAGGCGCTGGCACAGTACAGGTTTTCCGCGGAGCGCTTTACGGCTGCCGCTTTCACAAATCTTACAAGGGATCATCTGGATTATCACGGCACGATGGAGGATTATTTCCTTGCAAAGCGCCTGCTGTTTGATATGGGCGGCGCGGCGGTAGTAAATGTCGACGACGAGTATGGAGTAAGGATAGCGGAGTACTGCCGCGAAAAAGGTATTCCGCTGACCACGATGTCGGTGAGGGGCACGGCGGATTACTACACGGAAACGGTAAAGCTGTTCCCCGACCGCGCGGAGTTTATTCTGACGGACAGCGCGGCGAAAAAGAGCTTTCCCGTGCGTTTTGCAATGACAGGGTTGTATAACGTGTCCAACGCGGTGCAGGCTGCGGTGATGTGCGTCAAGATGGGCTTTGAGCTCTCGGATATATTGTTGGCTCTGGAGAAGATAAGCGGGGTAGGCGGGCGGCTTGAAACGCTGTACAGCGGGGAGTTCGCCGTGATACGCGACTATGCGCATACCGAGGACGGGTTGGAGCAGCTTCTGTCCACGCTGAAGCCGCTGGCAAAGGGACGGCTGATAACCCTTTTCGGGGCGGCGGGGGAGCGCGACGCGGGAAAGCGTCCCGCAATGGGCGCGGCGGCGGCGAAGCACTCCGATTATCTGATAGTGACCACCGACAGCCCTCGGCATGAGGATCCCCAAAAGACCGTTGACGAGGTTGCGGCGGGAATACCCGTGGGCGTTCCGTGGGAGGGCTATACAGACAGAAAGAAAGCGGTCACCGCGGCGCTTGATATGGCGCGGAGCGGGGATATCGTGGCTCTTTGCGGAAAAGGTCATGAGGACTATCAGGCAATAGGCGATGAATATATTCATTTTGACGAGAAAGAGATCGTCGATGAATGGACAAGAGGTAACGGGAATGTTCAGTACAAGTGAAATAGCAGGGGTAACGGGCGGAAAGCTGATAGGGGAGGACGTTGAAGTCAGCGGAGTTTCCACCGATACGCGCACGATAGAGCGCGGCGATTTATTTATAGCGATAAGTCACCGCGGCGCTTGATATGGCGCGGAGCGGGGATATCGTGGCTCTTTGCGGAA
>CAMWLH010000098.1 GCA_947175045.1 uncultured Clostridia bacterium
AACGACGTTGCTCCTAAGGACAGAGATATCGCGATGGTTTTCCAGAACTACGCTCTGTATCCTCACATGACGGTTTTCGACAACATGGCTTTCGGTCTGAAGCTCCGCAAAACTCCTAAGGACGAGATCAAGAAGCTGGTTGAAGAGGCTGCTAAGATACTCGATATCGCTCACCTGCTTGACAGAAAGCCGAAGGCTCTCTCGGGCGGTCAGAGACAGCGTGTTGCGCTGGGTCGTGCGATCGTTCGTGATCCTCAGGTATTCCTTCTCGACGAGCCGCTGTCCAACCTGGACGCTAAGCTGCGCGCTCAGATGAGAACCGAGCTTTCCAAGCTTCATAAGAAGCTGGGTACTACATTTATCTATGTAACCCATGACCAGACAGAGGCTATGACGATGGGTGACAGAATCGTTGTTATGAAGGACGGTTACGTTCAGCAGATCGATTCTCCTATCAACCTCTACGAGAACCCTGTAAACAAGTTCGTTGCGGGCTTTATCGGTTCTCCTCAGATGAACTTCATCAACGCGAAGCTGCTGATGATGAACGGCAAGTATACCGTAGAGTTCGGCTCGGAGGACACCAAGACCTCCAGAGGACGCAAGTTCTATGTTGAGCTTCCTTCCGCTAAGGCTGACAACGAGGTACTTAAGTACTACGTTGACAAGGAAGTTATCCTCGGCATTCGTCCCGAGAATATCCACGATGAGGAGATGTTCCTGTCCAACGCTAAAACGGGCATGATCGAGGCTACCGTTGACGTAACGGAAATGTTGGGTGCCGAAACATATCTGTACCTCACCTGCGAGGGAATTCCGCTCACCGCGAGAGTATCCCCGAGATGTACCGCTCGTCCTCAGGACGTTGTCAAGCTGGCTCTCGACCCGAACAAGATTCATCTGTTCGATGCGGCTGACGAGCACTCTCTGCTTAACTGATAGTTGCATTATTGCGGCGCGGCTGGTTTTAGCCGCGCCGTTTTGTTTCATATAAGGGGGTTAAAATGAAAAGTGGTTTATGGTTGGTCGGGATCTTTCTTTTCGGTATTCTCGCAATGGCGGCGCTGTTTGTCTTTAATGCTTTTTTGCTGGTGTTTCAGCTCTATCCTTTGCCGCTTGTGATCTCTGTTTTAGCGGCGGCGGGCAGTGAAAGGCTGTTTGGTAAGCTCCGCAGGAAATACGGCTTTAGTGCTTGGGTATTCTGGATATTGGCTTTTTTGCCCCATGTTATTATTGGCACGGGAGCTGTCGCGGCTATCTACGTTGAATTGAAGATGGATATATATACTCTGTATGCGCTTACGTTGGGCTTGCCATACGGTATATCCGGCGCGATATTCACATACTTGTCGGCTAAAAAGTTAAAGGAGGAACGGCAATGAAAAAATTTCCGACAATAATTCTGATTTTTGCGGTAAGCGCCGTTTCGTTTATGATACAGATAATAGTAAACCTGTTCGTAGTATACCCCTATATTTTCCCCGCGGTCATATTTTCGGGGGCGGCGGCTTTCGCGGTATCCTGTTTTTATAAGATGTTCCGCGGCAGGGTGGGGCGCGGTGCGCTTTTGTTCTGGGTGATAGCTTTCGCGCCGCAGTCCGCCTTTGGATTGGGATATTTTATCTGGGCGGTTTGTATGAGGGCGATGGGGTACGGCTTTATCGGAGTGAGCGGGGTCGCGTGCTTTTATGATATGCCCGTAACAGCCGCCGCGTATGCCATTTTTGGGGGAATATTCGCGGCAGTGCACAAAGCCGCTGAAAAAAAGGAAAGCCTTAACCTGAAAAAGGTGATCGCGGTGATCCTGCTGATAGTTATCGGCACCGCGGCGCTGCTCTTTATGGTCATCGGCGGTACGCTTATCGGTTATGTGGCGGACCGTGAGGTCGGCGGTGTCGGGCTTATAGTTCAGATCGTCATTGCCCTGGCGGGAACTTTTGGTATCGACAGGCTGAGAATACTGTACAGGAAAAAATACGGCATAAAAGCGCCGCTGTTCTACTTGTGCGCGTATGCTCCGACAGCGGCATGGGTGGGTTACGCGGTGATATCCTCTGTATCTCACGGATATCCATATTCATATTACGGCAATACTATCACGGCAATGACGATCGTTCTGGCGGGCGCGCTGCTGTGGCTTGCCGTTACGGCGTTTGTGAAAAGGGCGAAGATCAGAAGCGACTCGCAGAGCGGCTGAAAGGGAGGTACAGATATGAAAAAACCTTTAGCAATAATTTTGCTTTTAATAGGCGCTTCAGCCGCTTTGTTCGCTTTGGCGTTTATGTACATTGTGCTGATGCTTTGTGCCGGTTATATCGGTGTTTTGATAGATATTGCCGTGACACTTGCGGCGGGAATGGGCATTGACCGACTGCGCAGGCTGTTCCGAAACAAATACGGAATAAAAGCGCCTGTTTTCTTTCTCGCTGCATATCTGCCGTCAATCATAGGCTCGGCGGTATATCTCGCGGTGGTGATACATCTGAATAATATGGGTTATTTCGAGGGATTTCTCGGAGGGCTCGTAGAACTGCTCCTGGGATATACCTGGATAATTGCCGCGGCGGCTTTTGCGGCAGTGGGAGGTCTGTACCTGCTTATCTCCTTTATAATCGAAAAAAAGTACTTCCCTAAAAAATCAATGAATATTACGGAAAGGTGAATAATATGAACCCGAAAATTGAACAGCTTGTACAAAATATCGAAAAGGTTATAATCGGCAAGCGCGACGTGGTGGAGAAAATCGTCTGCGCAATGCTGGCGGAGGGTCATGTGCTTATCGAGGACGTGCCCGGAGTCGGCAAAACGCTGTTGGCGGAAACCCTTGCGAAGTCCGTTTCGGGCAGCTTCGGGCGTATTCAGTTTACCCCCGACCTTATGCCCTCGGACGTTATCGGCTACACCATGATAGACCCCGCTACGGGCGCGGAGACCTACCGCGAGGGCGGAGCGATGTGCAATTTCCTGCTGGCGGACGAGATAAACCGCACCTCTCCGAAGGTGCAGTCCGCGCTGCTGGAGGCTATGGAGGAGCTTCAGATATCCGTTGACGGCGTTACTCACAAGCTGCCTGTGCCGTTTATGACGCTGGCTACGCAGAATCCCATTGAAACATACGGTACATATCATCTGCCCGAGGCGCAGCTTGACCGCTTTTTAATGCGGCTTTCGGTGGGATATCCCGACCGCGCCGCGGAGCTGCTTATGCTGGACAGAATGCCCCACAGGCTCGAGGTGCAGGCTGTGATGAGCCTTGAGGAGGTCTTGCAGCTCCGCGAGGCGGCGAGCCGTGTGACGGTCTCCGAGGCGGTAAGGGCATATATCCTTATGCTTGTGGGAGCTACCCGAAACGCCAAGGATGTAAAGCTCGGCGCAAGCCCGCGGGCTTCGATAGCGATGTTTAAGGCGGCGCAGGCTATGGCGCTGATGAATAACCGCGCCTTTGCCACTCCCGACGACGTTAAGGCGGTTGCTGTTCCTGTGCTGGCGCATCGCGTAATTCTCGCGGCGGGGCAGAGCGAGTACAAGACAAGCGAGGAGATAATTGAAAAGCTGCTTGCCGAGACTGCTATACCCGTCTGATATGTTCGTTTATGTTACCTTTTTTGAGGGAGCCCGCAAGGCTCCCCCGCGGCTGTCGTGCGGGCGGTATTGCCCTCATTTTGTGGTAAAGGGCGACGGCGAGTATCTGGGCGTTCGCTTTACGGAGGGCACGGAATGCGTGTTCGGCAGTGAAGCATACGCCGCGGTACTGCCTATGTATGAGGGAGTGGGATATCACAAATTAAAGCCGGGTGTTTCTTTTCTTATAATGGAGGGCGGCAGCGCTGTCGGCGAGGGCATAGTGGACAGCGTTTAAGGGCTGCAATATTTTGCGCGGTATTGCTAAAGTTTTCCTTGAAAGTGCCGATATAATAATAAAAGTATATCCTGAGCCACGCGCTTTTCACGGTCGGGTCACGAAAAAAAGGGGCGGTATTATGAACAATATTCAGAACAGCTATTATACGAAAATACTGAAGAAAAGGGAGTACACCTATCTTAAGCGCGAGCAGCCGACAAATATTTTTGAGGCTCTGCTGGCTAAGGAAAAGGGGATCGTCAGAGTATCGAAGATCAAGTGTACTCACACCGAAAGCATCGAGGCGCATACCGATACCTTTGAGCTGTCCCCCGAAGCGGAAACGCGTATGCGCGACGAATATATAGGCAGGACCTAGGCGCGGCATTATCCGGACCTATCTGGCAGCTTGCAGCTTTCAAAGGACGAGGGCAGGAATTATCATGTTGGGGCGGCACGATCGGTTCAAGGCAAAGGTCGGGACGGTCACGTTTAAGAACGGGGAGTTTTCCGCTTGACTTTTATAGGAAATCGTGCTATAATGTGCAAAACCGAATGTCGTTTGCGGCGGTACGGAAATCCGCATTTAAATAATGCGGAAATTCACAGTTAAATAAGGAGAATTTATGTTTGGAAACAAGCTGACAAGAAAGCAGCGCACGGAGCAGCTTCTCAAAAAACATAGTATCGCGATAAATCCCAACTTGCCCGAGATAGAATCGGAGGAGAAAGCTAATATAAAATCCCCCGAGGAAATAGTCAGACGCGCTGTGACGGCGTTTATTACGGCGCAGATCGCGATAGATATATGCAGCGGCAACGGCGCGGCGGAGTCCGTGGAGTTTTTCACGCCTATTATGGAGCGGTTCGGGCTGATGGGCGAGCTTACCGACGGCGAGAAGATATATTTCGACCCGTCCGAATGCGAGAACATATCGCAGGACGAGGCTTATCAAATGCAGTGGCGGCTTGAGATGTGTGTTTCGCTGTTCTGGGCTTGCGGATTTAGGAAAAATATGGATTTTCCGAGCGAAATAACTGATATTACCAAGCTGATAAAACTGATCGGCGGCTGCGGGAGCTTTGACGAGCTTATGTCCCATGTTAAGATGAGGACGGCTTCGGAAATTCTGGACAATGCGGATGCGATATTTCGTATGGATTGGGCATGCGTTGAGGCGCGGATAAGGAATGACAAGTCAATTTCGGGGCGGCTGAACCATGATGTGGTAGTAGAGCAGCATAAGGGCTTTAACTGGCTTATAGGCGCTTATGACGCGGAGGATTGGGACAGCGTGAAGCCGCACACTTGATTTAAAGGGGGAATGTGGACAAAAACAGTGTTACAACAGTGTATTTATTGTATCGTCAGATTGGCGGAAAATATAAATCTGCTTTACAAATCGAAATTTATTAGGAGTACTTTATGGATAAAACGATAATCAACGATGCTCTCGAATTTGTCAGAAATACTTTTAATGACGATTATAGCGGTCATGATTATTTTCATACCCTGAGAGTATACAAAATGTCAACGAGAATTGCAGAACAAGAGAATGCAAATTTGATAATTGTTCAGTTAGCCGCACTGTTGCATGATGTTGATGACATCAAGTTATCACCTGAAACGCATGTAAACAAGGGCAGAGCTGTTGACTTTTTGAGAAAGCATGGCGTATCGGAAGCAATGATAAAAACTATATGCAATATTATTGGTGAAGTGTCCTTCAAAGGGACAGATTCCGTTACTCCTGAAACGATTGAGGGCAGGTGTGTGCAGGACGCAGACAGATTAGATGCTATAGGAGCTATCGGTATTGCCAGAGCTTTTGCATATGGCGGAAATCATAATAGAATAATTCATGATCCTGAGATTAAGCCGGATGTAAATATGGATGCTGATAAATACCAAAGTCATATTTCTACGACAATCAATCATTTTTATGAAAAGCTGTTCCAACTCAAAGACTTGATGAATACAGACACAGCGAAAAAGATTTCCGAGCAAAGAGATGATTATATGAGAACTTACATTTCGGAATTTTTAGATGAATGGGATGGAATTCGGTAAATTCAAATATGCGAAAGGCAGATGATCAAATGGCGGTTGAGTTTGTTTTGGCAAACGAGGATTCGGCAAAAATCATATCCGAACTTCGTCATGAGATATGGGGAACAACCTATCGGGGCATATATGCCGATGAAAGAATCGATAATTACGATTATGAAGGACACAGACAGCATGATTTGCAGCGCATTCAAGATACTTCTTATCATGTATATCTAATAATTGATGTTGATAATCCGTTAGGTTATTTCACTTTTTTGACTACAGATACTGTTTATATCCAATCGCTTTATATCCGCCGTGAATACCAACGTCAAGGGATTGGAAAACAAGCATTTGCGCTAATTAGAGAGTATTGTAAATTGAATGGGTTTGAAAAATTCACTTGCAATTGTAATTCGCACAATTATCCGGCACTGAATTTTTATCACTCTATAGGTGGTACTATAATCAAGCGAAACGAAGGACATGATGATAAATATGACGATCAAATTACATTTGAATTTTGTGTATGAGGAAATAGATTGATTAAGTTGTGCGGATAAATCCCAATCTATCGGGCAGAAAAACCGAAATTTTAATGCGCGTGTATGGCGGAACTGCCAGACGCACCATTTGGGTAGGAGGATTCATAAGATGGCATTGTTTTATCTTGTCAGGCATGGAGAAGCAAATTATGAATATATGTTTGAAAATGGATTTTGGGGGTTTGGCAGGGATTTTGCTCCTTTATCTGAAAAAGGAAAACAACAAGCAGAAATTACGGCAAAAGATGCTCGTCTTAAAAATGCAGAACTTATTGTGTCTTCTCCATATACAAGAGCATTGCAGACGGCTCAGATTATTTCGCGAGAAACAGGAATACAAGTTGAAGTTGATATTGATTTACATGAGTGGATACCCGATGAGAACAATCAGTATGAAACATCTGAAGAAAGCTTTGCATTTGCCAGGGAATTTACTAAATTTAGCGGTGAGTATCCGCCAGGTGAAAAATTCAGATGGGAATCGCTTAGCCATATGCGAAAAAGAATGATACGTGTAGCAGATAAATATTCAGATTATGATAAGGTTATTTTTGTTGGTCATGGGATGGCTTTCAGGTGCTTAACATATATTGAAAAAATGAATCCAGCTGAAATAATTGAGTGTACCTATCAGAGGGGACAGGCAAAGTGCGAATATTCATTCACATAAAGATGTAGTATAAATTCCAATTTGACGGGAAGATAAAATAGACG
>CAMWLH010000099.1 GCA_947175045.1 uncultured Clostridia bacterium
GGGTACGGGAAAGCTGCTGCTGGCGGACTACGCGGAAAAGGATTTCACAGCCGGTGACGTGGTTCGGTTTGCGGACAAGGACGTTCACGGACTGCTTAACGACGGCGATACGGAGTTTGTGTATATTTCGGTGACCGCTCCGCCTATTGATTTCGGGTATGCCTATAAGGACAGGAGATAAACTCCTTACGGACTTTTTATGAAACCGGGGAAAGAATATTAAGGTAACACCGCATAAACAGCCCTTCGGGCTTTGTACGGTATTGCCTTAAATCCCCATCGGGAAAGGAAAGACTGTGGGTGAAAAAGTGAATATTCAGGGATACCTAGAATATGTACATGCACCGTGGGGCAAATTGTTTTATAAATTAGCATGGCATAATATAGAATGCAGGGGCAAAAAAATCCTTGATTTTGGAAGCGGTTTTGGATATACAGCAGATCATTTCGCTGAATGCAATAATGTAATTGCCGTTGAGCCGAACAAAGAAATGTTAAAACATCAATTTACCGATAATCGCTATGAGCAGATCATTGGCGGTATCGAGGCTATAAAAAATTTGCCGAGTCAATCTTTTGATGTGATCATTTGCCATAATGTTATGGAATATCTGAATGACAGGGAAGAGCTGTTATGTGAATTTAACAGACTATTAAAAACGAACGGCTTTATTTCCGTTATTAAGCATAACAGAGCGGGAAAAATAATGCAGAAAGCTGTGTTTGAATATGATATCGATGAGGCGTTGAAACTATTGGAAAACGGAAATGCGGAATCTGCTAATTTCGGAACGATAAATGAATATGATGATCACGAGTTAGAAGAATATTGTGGAGGTATGCTTAAAATACATAAAACTTATGGCTTGCGCATTTTTTATGCTTTACAGCGCAATGAGCTGAAAATCGGAGATGAGTGGTTATCCAATATGTATGCTCTTGAATGCAGGGCAGAGGAAATTCCCGAATTCAGGGATATCGCATTTTTTCATCATATTATTCTCCGACAGGGAACATATTCAAATACTCATATCGCTCACACAGTAAAGCAGTGAGCGAAAACAGCAACACATAGCCCACGCAGGAAAATTTTCCGCGAGAGCCCGTGAAAGCGGAGCGAATGCGGAGCTTTTGAGGGCGGGTCGCGGAAAATTTTTTAAAATAAGGAGACAAAAATTTGATAACAGTATCTAATGTAAGCGTCAGCTTCGGCGGACAGCTTTTATTCAAGGACGTGGAGCTGAAATTCACGTCGGGCAATTGTTACGGAGTAATAGGCGCGAACGGCGCGGGGAAATCCACCTTTTTAAAGGTGCTCTGCGGCGAGCTTGAGCCGACAAAAGGCACGGTGTCCAAGCCCGAGGAGCTTCGCATGTCGGTACTTCGGCAGGATCACTACGCTTTTGACGAATACACCGTGCAGGACACGGTCATCATGGGAAACCGCCGCCTATATGATATTATACAGGAAAAGGACGCGCTTTACGCCAAGGAGGATTTCTCCGATGAGGACGGCGAGCGCGCGTCGGTGCTGGAGGGCGAATTCGCCGAGCTTAACGGCTGGGAGGCGGAAAGCGACGCTTCAAAGCTGATACAAGGTCTTGGGCTTCCCGAGGAAATTCTTTATCAGAAGATGGAGAGCCTTACGGGTAATGAAAAGGTAAAGGTGCTGCTGGCGCAGTGCCTGTTCGGAAATCCCGATATTATCCTTATGGACGAGCCTACCAACCATCTCGACGTGGACGCTATCGCTTGGCTGGAGGATTTTCTCGCGGATTATTTCGGAACTGTAATCGTGGTGTCGCACGACCGCCATTTTCTGAATAATGTCTGCACTCATATCGTGGATATCGACTACGGAAAAATCAAGATGTACGTCGGCAATTACGAGTTCTGGTATGAGTCCTCGCAGCTTATACAGCGCATGATAAAGCAGCAGAACAAGCGCGCCGAGGAAAAGATAAAGGAGCTTCAGAACTTCATAGCCCGCTTCTCCGCGAACAAATCAAAATCAAAGCAGGCGACTTCGCGCCGCAAGCTGATTGACAAGCTGACGGTCGAAGAACTGCCCGCGTCCTCGCGTAAATACCCTTATATAGGCTTCGATGTTGAGCGCGAGGTTGGCAAGGATATCCTGCAGGTGTCGGGGCTGTCCAAAACGGTTGACGGGGTAAAGGTGCTTAACGATGTCAGCTTTACGGTCAACCGCGGCGACAAGATAGCTTTTGTGGGAGCGAACGAGATAGCCGTGACCACTCTGTTCCGCATACTCACCGAGGAGCTTCAGCCTGACGAGGGCAGCTTCAAATGGGGCAGCACCACCTCGGTAAGCTATTTCCCCAACGACAACAGCGCCTTTTTCAACGACTGCACCCTTTCAATAATCGACTGGATGCGTCAGTATTCCAAGGACGAGACCGAGAGCTATCTCCGCGGATTTCTCGGGAGAATGCTTTTCAGCGGCGACGACGTTTTCAAGCCCGTGAACGTTCTTTCGGGCGGCGAAAAGGTTCGCTGTATGTTCTCGCGCATGATGCTGTTCCAGAGCAACGTGCTGATACTCGACAGACCCACCAATCACCTCGATCTGGAGAGTATCACGGCGGTAAATAACGGGCTTTCCGAGTTTAAGGGAAATATTCTCTTTGCCACCCACGACCATGAGATACTTGAAACTGCCGCCAACCGCATTATAGAGATCACCGAAAACGGCTGTCTTGACAGGCAGGGCAGTTATGACGAGTTTATCGAGTGGCGCAAGGATAAGGTCGGAGGCTCCTTGATGCTTTGATCGGATTATCGCAAATTTTTATGGAGGAGAAGTTATGCTTACGGTTGACGAGCGCGTTTACACGCTTTCTTATTTGTGGAAAGAAGCCGAATACAACTTCGCTTTCTGGGCGGAGCGCCACGAGCTCGACTGGGACGCGGAATATAAAAAATACCTTCCGCTTGTGATAAACGCGCGGAGCGACCTTGAGTATTATCTGCTGTTGATGAGATTCTACGCGCTGCTTCGCGACGGGCACACTGCGGTAACGCCGCCTTTTGCGCTGTTGGAGGGCAGAAACGTGCCGTTCGGCGTGGCGCGCGCGGAGGGGAAATTTCTCTTGTCGGCTGTTCCGTCGGAGCGCGAAGAGCTTCTGCTATCCGAAATAACTCATATACAAGGGCTGCCGATAGGGGAGTACATGGAAAAATATGTGTATCCCTTTTACTGGCACGAGCTGCCCGAGAGCCTTTTCGCCTGCTATGACTGCATTGAGGCTTCCGTGATGTTCAATTTTGATGTCAACGAGCCGATAACCGTAACGGCGGATAAGGGAGAGTTTACCTTTAAAATGAGCGAGCCTGCGGAAACATTTTGGGCGGAGCTTTGTGTTAAAGCTCCCGAGCCGCTTGAAGAGCGCTTCCGCTCAGAAAGCCTTGTTATTTCTCTTACAAAAGACAATATCGCGGTGATAGAGATATTTGATTTCTATCACGCGGAAATTACAAGAGAGTTCGCGGAAAATATTGAGCTGTTAAAGGGCTGTACAAGCTATATTATTGATGTAAGGGGAAATTCGGGCGGTATGGGTGACCCGCCGCTTGAAATAGCGCGATATTTTATAAGCGGAAAATATTCCGTTAAGTCGGAGCAGAAAACTCCTGCTCACAGCGCGAAATATCACGCGCTCGAGCCCTATATCGACCGCGAAAATCCCGATCTCTCCGACCCATGGCAGCGTAAAATTTACGAGGTAGCTTCTCATACATATTATGAGAACCTCGCTGAAAACGGCGAAAAGGACGGATATATCGACTTTGACGAGAGGGAAACCGAACTGACCTCTCCCGCACTGATATTGACGAATCACCGCACCGCCTGCGCCGCGGAAAATTTTGTGTCATATTTTAAGCTCCCGGGCAGGGCGAAGATAGTCGGAACGACCACATTCGGCTCGGGTGCGGAGGCTATGATAAGGGAGCTGCCGCTCGGCGGGGAAATGCGGCTCGCGACCACCCGAGGCAAGCTCATAGACGGCAGCGAGTATGTAAATGTCGGAATTGCTCCCTATATCCCTGTTGAAAGAACCGCGGAGGATATTGCCAACGGAACGGACAAGGTACTCATAAAGGCTCTGGAGCTTTTGCGCAAATCAAACAGGAAAGACTGAAAAAAGATGTATTACATTATAATGGACTTGGAATGGAATCAGCCGCTGACGCGGGAGCAGACGATACTGTCCCCCGTGCCGCTGCATGGAGAGATAATCCAGATAGGAGCGGTAAAGACCGACGAGAACTTTAATTTTATTGAAAAGGTCAAAATAAGCGTCTGCCCTAAATACTATAAAATAATGAATCGCCATGTTGAGAAAATAACGGGGATAACCAGCACGCAGCTTACCTTCGGCGAGAGCTTCCCGCAGGCGTTCAAACGGCTTAAAATGTGGTGCGGCGAGGATTTTCGGTTCATCACATGGGGCTTTGACGATATCGCAATGCTTTCCGATAATCTGGCTGTACACGGTCTGGATACCGAATTTGGCAAGGATTATATAAATCTCCAACTGATTTATAATAAGCAGGTCGACGGTGAGCGAAAGCAGTGGTCGCTGTCCGACGCGGCGGAGCGGCTGGAGATACCTATGGAAGCAAAGGCTCACGATGCGCTGAACGACGCGTTGTTTACCTTTGAAGTGTGCAAAAAACTGGATATGGTAAAGGGTATCGCGGAGTACGCCCAGATGCCGAATCCCGTCAGAACCGTGCTGCGGAAGGATATCATAAAAAATGTCGCGAATATGAGAAAGTGCTTCGAGGACGTTCGCGTAAGGGACTGCAAATGCCCGAAATGCGATAATATCCTTGTTTCGGGAGAGTGGTTATTCAGCGGCGGCGGTAAAAAGAGCACCGTTGCGGCTTGTCCCGAGCACGGGGATTTTTTCATAAAAATATCCTGCGGAAAGGTGTCCGAGGATAACTGGACGCTGAGCCGGACAGTCTATGAAGCCGACGAGGAGACCGTGCAGAGCTATCAAAAAAAGCTTTTGAAGCAGCAGGAGCGGCTTAAAAAGCGCGGAACGGAGAAGAAAAATGATAAAAACAATAATGTTTGACCTTGACGGAACGCTGCTCCCATTTGAGCAGGAGGATTTCGTGAACGTTTATTTCGCGGAGCTGTGCAAAAAGCTCGCGCCGCTCGGCTATGAGCCGAAGCCTACCGTTAAAGCGGTATGGGCGGGCACGGCGGCGATGATAAAGAACGACGGGAGCCGCGTAAACTCGGAGGCGTTCTGGGAGACTTTCTGCGCTCTCAATGAAGGAAAGCCCGACGCAAAGCCGCTTTGCGACAGGTTTTACACCGAGGAGTTTGACAAAGCAAAAGTTAGTCTGAAATACATACCCGACCATAAGCCCATGGTTGAGCGTCTGAAAGCGGCGGGTCTGCGTCTTGTGCTGGCTACGAACCCGATTTTCCCGCTTGACGGAGTGCGCACAAGAATGAAGTGGGTTAATTTGTGCGAATCGGATTTTGAGCTTGTCACTCATTACGACAACAGCAGCTTCTGCAAGCCCAATCAGGGGTATTATAAGGAAATATTGTCAAAGGTCGGAGCCGCTCCCGAGGAGTGTATTATGATAGGAAACAGCGTTCCCGAGGATATGTGCGCGGCGGCGCTGGAGATTACAACATTTCTTATTGACGAATTTGCCGAAAATCCCGAAAATGCGGATATCTCACAATTCAATCACGGTAATTTTGAGGACGCGGAGCGTTTTATCAGCGAAAAGTTGAAATCAACGGTCTGATTTGCGATAGAGAGGTAAGTCATGGAAAGAGCGGATTTTGAAGTGCCGGTAAAATCGCCGCTTCCATATTTTGCGGCGCTGCTTTCGGCTGCGGCGTTATTTTTCGCGACGTTTCTTATATTTTCCGAGCCAAATACGGATATTGCCCACATCGCAGTACCTCCCGAAAATATTACATATACATATGACCTGTTTTTCCGCTATTCGGATGGGATACCGTTTTACGATGCCTGTTTCCTGTTTACTTATGCGGCGCTTGCGGTTCTTTGTTTTATTCCCGCGGCTAAAAAACGACCTCTTATTTTTGCGGTTCCTTTTTTGAGCCATGTTATCTCCGCTTCCGCACACGGCATTGAAGTGTACAAAAAATTGATTGATGCGTCAGCAATTATTTTCTTGATTTTTGCCGCACTGTTTGCTTTGACCGTGGCGGGAATGATACGGGTAAAATATGTCGCGGGAATACTGTTTGCGGTTATCGCGCTGATCTGTGCGGTACCGACCCTTTTCCATAAAATCAGCATAACGGTAGTATGCGACGATATCCCTATGATAGCTTTTTTCGCGGCATACGCGCTGATATGCTTTTCATTTAAAGACAGATCAAAGGAGTAAACCTATGGAATACACCATAAGACAGATAGCAGATGAGAGAACGCTGAAAAGCGTTCTGGATATGTGCTATTCTATTCTCGGCGAGCATTACGAGGGTCTGTATTCCTATGAGGCATGGAGGCGGCGGCTGGACAGAAGCTATCTCCTTTTGTACGCGGAGAGCGGCGGCGAGCCGATAGCGGCTGTTCTCGGAAGAGCGGAAAGTGCGGACAGCGTTGTTATAGGGTTTGCCGCCTGCCGCAGTCAATTCCGCAAAAAGGGAATCACCGCCGCTCTTATAAAAGCGTTTGAAAATAACGCAAGACGGCACGGTTACTCAAAAATAACTCTCACCAGCTACAATAACGCTTGGGGGTTCTACGAAAGCTGCGGCTATGATGTCATAGAGGAAAAGTACGGCAAGAAAACCTTTCGCAAGTGGATATAGGGAGATGTAAAAGATGGAGTTTGAAAAAATACATCGCCGCGCTTATTATATTGCGTCGTAAGACGGAAAACATAGTTGAAATCACAATAAAACGCGCGAAATTGTGCATTTCCTGCAAAAAATCCAATTCCGTCAAAAACAATTGTATAAAACATCTTGACAAATCTTTGCACATATATTAGAATAAAATAGATATTGTCGGGCTTTTATGCCTTTTCTGTCCCAAGGAAGAGCGTTTCCCGAAATCGCCATTGGACGGCGGATTTTTCTTTGGGTGATGCCGCGCAGTTATTGCGCGGTTAAGCCAT
>CAMWLH010000100.1 GCA_947175045.1 uncultured Clostridia bacterium
TCATATATGAGTCGAACGTCTTTTCCGTCAGATAATTAAATATCTGAACGCTTTTGTTTTCGTTGCCGCGGCGGACAATTCGTCCAAGCCTCTGCTCCAGATCGGACGGCTTCCACGGGATATCCAGATTGTGCAGCGCGCAGAGCTTTTGCTGAAAGTTTGCGCCTGTTCCCATCTTTCCCGTTGAAGCGAGCAGCACACGTTTTGTTCCCGAGTTGAGCTGTGAGAACATTTCAGTGCGCTGCTGCGCATTTGCCGCGTCCCCTGCCGCACATATCTCATCAGCAGGAATACCGCGTCTTGTCAGCTCTTCGCGAATGTAGTTGTAGACAGAAAAAGCAGGCTCTCCCTTGCTGTTCCTGTCGTGTATGGCAATATCGCAGAAAATGACTTGCACTCCCTTTTTCGCGGTAGTCTGATTGTATATATCCACAACTCGGTCAACGCAGAGATTGACCTTGCTGTCGGGATCGTTCTCAGCAGCAGGATTTATGCACCGCGCGTCCAAGCCCAGCAGACGCGCCTCGCCCGTAATTTTAAGCGGATTATCTAAGTGCGGGTCAACATTGCCCTTGTGTATCTTTTCTGAACGCGCCGCGAGTATCTTAACATACTCCTGCTGAAACTCGTTGGGCTTCGAAAGCACTGTCTGCGGCTTGCCGCCCTTGATCTCGGGTACTGGCAGCTTTAGCATTTCCGCTGTGCGGATATCTGCAAATTCCTTGTACATCTGCATTAGCTCAGGCAAATTTGTAAATTTTGCAAAACGCTTTTTAGGACGGTAATCCGTCCCATCGGGGGTAGGCTCAAGCTGAGTGACAACCTCACCAAATGTGCTTGCCCAATCGTCGAAATTCTCAAATCCCGCTTTTTGCAGAAGATCGGGACGGAGATAACGCTGCATTGTGTACAGCTCGACCATAGAGTTGCTTACGGGCGTACCAGTAGCGAACAGGATATTTTTATAACCCGACTGCTCATTGAGATATTGCGTTTTAATCAAAATATCTTCGGACTTCTGTGCAGGATTGGACTGTACCCCCGCTACTCTGCTCATTTTGGTAACAACCAAGCCATTTTTGTAACTGTGGGCTTCGTCCACGACAAGGCTGTCAAAGCCGAGCTGTTCAAATGTCAGTGTTTCGTCTTTGGTTTTCGCGTCAAGCAGCCTTTCTATTTTTGTCTGTACGCTTTTCTTAATGCGCTCCAGATCCTTGATGGACGTGCGGTCATCGGTATCATTCAGAGCATTCTCAAGTTTAGCAAGCTCTTTTGTTAGGAATTGCTTTCGATATTCTACCGACATAGGAATTTTTTCAAACTGCTCATAGGACATTATTACCGCGGCATAGTCACCCGTACAGCGCCGCCCTATAAATTTCTGCCTGTTATCCTTGGAAAAATCCTTTTCGCCCGCGACAAGGATATTGGCTTCGGGATAAAGCCTCATCCACTCGCTTGCCATCTGGCGCACCAATGGCTTTGGTACTACCACGCAAGCCTTGTTTATCAGTCCGAGCCGCTTTTTCTCCATCGTAGCAGCTACCATCTCAAATGACTTTCCCGCGCCCACGCAATGGGCAAGCAGAGCGTTACCGCCCAGCTTTGCCCGCGCTACGGCATTTTTCTGATGGTCGTTGAGCTGTATAAAGGGTGACATACCCGGGAATGTTTGGTGAGACCCGTCATACTCGCGTCCCACTATGGAGTTAAACAGTTCGTTGTATCGCGCCACATATTTTTCGCGCCGTGCAGGGTCGTCCCATAGCCAGTTTTTAAACGCAGCCTTCATTAAGTCAGCTTTATCCTGTGCAAGCCGCGTTTCCTTGGAGTTGACAATATAAATTATCTTTTCCTTGCCGTCCGCGTCATACACGGTTTTGGGGTCTTTAACGATAATATCACGGTTATTGAGCAGGCGTTCGAAAATTTCAAAGCTGTTAAGCCGTTTTGTTCCATAGGTCGAGGTTGCCGCAACGCTTCGATCAGCCGCTTGGTTTTCGATTTTGTATTCGCCCATCGGGGTACGGCGCAGTGACTGAAAAAGAAAACCCGCCTGTGAGTAATCGGTGAGAAACTGCTTGTAATCGTCAATATCTACCCAGTTTACGCCTATTCTGGCAAAAATATCGCCGGCTTCGATTGTCTGCGGCAGAACCTTTTCAAGCGCCTGAACGTTTCGCTTGAATATGGGATTTCCTTCAGCAAAAACTTTAGCGGCGCGGAGCTTTTGTCGCACATTCCCTGAAAGATATTCCGAGGCTTCTTCATATCCCTCAAAAGGACTGTCCTTATCATAATTTTGAGGATTAAGGTATATCAGATTACTGTCAGTAAGAGCATTTACGGCGTTTTCGGGGGTATATCCGCAAAGTTGTGCTATATATAGCACGTCAACCCTGCCTTGTATATCCAACGACACTTGCAGAGCCTCCTGCGGCGTGTCGACGTGAGTTATTTCCGTAGTTGGCTTTATGGTACGCTTGGTGAAAATATCCGACTTGGAATAGGTTTTAGTTTCGCTGTCGTAATCTTCAAGAGCGCAAAGGAGATTGTAGTCATCGTCATCGCTGAAAACAGAAGAATTGGCACGTTCGCCTATGTGCCCATACTTCTTGACAAAGCTGTCATAGTGCTCGTTTAAGGCATTTTGAAGAACGGACAGTTCCTCGTCAGAGCAGCGGTTCTCTTGCGCCGTTATAACGCCGCGCATTATATTTCTCAGCTCGTGCAGCGCTTTCATGCGCTCCAATTTAGCGCCCTTTTCCTCTGTCTCTGTCATAATATTATTTTCACGGAAGTACATTTTACCGTCGATAAGCGTATAGGTAAAGTTGCGCACATCCTCGGTCGCGGGGATTATCCCGCGTTCTTTTGAATTTTCTTCGGCAACACGCTTGACCGCTATGTTTGTTTTCAGCTTTGAAACAGCCTTGTCAAGCTGCTCCGCAAGGTCTGCGCCCTCAATAGGCAAGCACGTTGTGTTGTTGCCCGCATACATTTTTCCGTCCTCGGACATTTTACCGAGTATCATTTCGGGGTGATCAAGGAAGTATTGATTTACAGGTATGCCGTCCTCGTTATTGCCAATATAGCACCAATCGGGCATTTCAACCGCCATTTTCTCGCGCTTTTGCAGGAAAAAAATATCCGTCGTTACCTCAGTGTTTGCGTTATCCTTAAACGCGTTATTAGGCAATCTGATAGCTCCGATAAGGTCAGCTCGCTTTGCCAGATACTCGCGGGTCTTGGAATTGGCTTTATCAAGCGTTCCTTTGGACGTAATGAAAGCGACGATCCCTCCCGGAGAAACCTTATCCAACGTCTTTGCAAAGAAGTAGTCGTGAATAAGGAATTTGTTGCTGTCATAGCGCTTATCGGCAACGGAGTAGCTGCCGAACGGGACGTTCCCGACCGCAACATCAAAGAAATTATCGGGGAAATCCGTCTGCTCATAGCCTTTTATCTGAATATTCGCGTTGGGGTAGAGCTGCTGTGCGATACGTCCCGTAATGCTGTCAAGTTCCACTCCGTACAGCTTGCTTTCACGCATTTTTTCAGGCATACAGCCAAAAAAGTTACCTACTCCCATTGCAGGCTCAAGCACGTTTCCGCTCTTAAAGCCCATGTTGTTAAGCGCTTTATACATCGCGTTGATAACGGTAGGTGTGGTATAGTGCGCATTCAATGTGCTGCCGCGCGCCGCTGTATATTCCTCGTCCGTCAGCAGCTCCTTAAGCTCTTTATACTCCTTTGACCATTTATTATTTGCACTGTCAAAGGCTTGCGGTATACCACCCCAACCGACATACTGCGAGAGTATTTTTTGTTCGTCGGCGGTCGCGGTTCTGCCCTCGGCTTCGATCTGCTTTAAGGTGCGGATCGCGGTTATGTTAGCGGCATATCTGGTCTTTTGCCCGCCTTCCGAGATTATATTACCATTGATTTTAAAATCGTTCTGTTCAACCTCTCGATACAGTTTGTCGGATTGCGCTATGTCAATAACGACAGAGTTTGGTCTTTCAGATGTCGAGATATCTGCAGCGGGAGTGTTAATATACCCATTTAGCTCAGCTGCTATCTCCTTTAATCTGCCATCAAACATCTTTTCGGATATTCGCGGCAGCATACCGTATTTCTGCTGAAATATGGGTAATCTGAGCATTTGCAAATTGAATGTATCATAACTGTTTACATTCATTTGTTGTTCAATACGGTCAAGCAGCTCTATCGTTTCGGGTCTGAAATCGTTGTTTGCTTTTAGTTTTTCAAACGCTGAGTGGCGCGAATTCTCGTTGAGTTTTATAGGATACTGTGCCTTGAATTTATCGAAGATATCCTGCTCCTCTGCGGATAGCTTACTTCCGCGTTCAAGGTATGGAACAAGCACCTCAAGTGTTTGTTTTGCGTTTGCAATATCCTCATCATTGTAAAATCCTGTTTTGTTCTCTATCAGATACTTATTGAAATCGGTGATGTGCTCCACAAGCGATTTCCCGCCGCCGTGACCATTTCCGTCGCCAATATCAAATCGACCATCATATTTGAAGTCGTCATTACCGTTATCCAAAATTGCATATGCGGTGATTTCGAAATCGGTTTTATTGTAACCTACATCTTCTGTACTGAATTTCTCGTCAAGGTATTTGAACATTGCATTTGCAAGTGCAAACGGTGGATTTTTGTCGGGGTAATGCTCGTCAAGGAAACTATGCAAAATACTATCCTCGGTGTATGGAATTTTCAGCTCGATACTGTCCTCTATGGCTTGTCTGTCCTGCTGCTCCAAAATGTTGCGAACGACGTCCAGATACTCATACTTTATAGGGTCAAGGCTATCGTAAACAGCACGGAGCTTTACTTCGGGTCTATCTGAGTACTGGAGAATATCTTCAATATAGTAGGCGCGATCATCAACGCGGACTTCTCTGCCTTTTAGCTTTGCCTCATCGGCGCGTTCGGTATTTACTATATCATTCTGTCGCAGCATTTCGCGGACAACGTTCACATCCTCATAAATCACTGAGGCGATATTATACTTTTCGTTAGGTTCAGCGCGCAGTTTTATGAGAAATCCGTCCGAGCCGTTTGAAATAACGCCTTCAACTATGTAATCGAGATCTTCAATATGCACGGTTTTGTCAATCAGTTTTTCAGCTTCGGCGCGTTCTTTGTCAATAAGCTCGTGCATACGGTCATAATCCTCATCGCTCATTCGACTGGGATTGTAAGCATATGGGTCGAAATCCTCTTCGGGGTCGTAGGGGTACTCATCATACGGCAGTCCAAGCTCGTGTGCTTTCTGCCGTCCCTTGTCGATTTCCGTATGATCGGCATACAGCATATCTGAAATCTCAGCATAGAGATTTTCCGCAAACTCGCCGTTTTCATACATTTCTTTATACAGTGTGATGTACGCTTCTCTTATGTCAGGCTCGCCTGTGTTTTCGCCGTTCATAAAGCTTCTGACCGCCTCATCGACTGCCCGTCTGACTTCATCATTGAATTCGGGACGCGAACTGTTGAGAAAACTCTCCCTAACCGAGCTGTTATAGTACAAAATTGTACTGTGCGCATAGTCTCTCAGGGAGTTTACCGCCGCCGCCAATTCAGTGCTTTCGCTTTCATCAAAGTATGGTTTACTTTCTGTCCTGACTTCGGGCTGCTCGTCGAACAGCGTAAACTGCTCCGTTTCGGTATTGTCGAGGATTGTGCTATATGTAGCACGATCCTCTTTGTAAAGCCCGGTAAAAGCCAACGCTGATAATGAAACGGCGGAAGTATCATCTTCCGCCGTTATATAACCGTTTAAATCCCTCTGGGTTTCAGCACCACGTCCTCCATCACCGCGCGCTTGCACTCCATTATCTTCATCTTCTCCCATGCTGCGATCTCCGCGAACGTTGTTGGGCGGGGCTGATGTGCCTGCGCCCACTGCTCTGTCAGAGTATTGTACATTTCCTCCGCTTCCCTGTCTACTTTCCGAGCGATTATCCCGTACTGCGCTCTCATCTCCAGCGGCGCTATCTCGAACGGGTAGTTCTCCTCCATGAACCTCTGCCATTCCCTGCCGTAGTTCCCTATCGGCTGTTTCAGCAGCTCCTGCTCCTCCTCGCTGTACTCCACTGTCAGCAACGGAAGATACGCCCAAGTTGTCGGGTCGAGCTTGTATGTCTGCCCGTTCTCCTCGATCATCTCCGCGTAATATTTCTTCTCTTCCTCGCACCAAATCTGCTTGATTTCGCCCATTGTCAATACTCCTTTCAATAATGATTTCGTTAATGGTTTTTTCCATTTTGCGCAGCGCCGATTTTGCCGTCAGCTGCACCCACTCACACAGTTTTTCAAATTCCGCTTTGCTGTGCAGCATATCCAGTGCCGATAGGTCAATCGGCGCGGTGTTGATTTTATAGGCACTTTGATATACGCACCGAGCTTTCATAATCTGCCGTACCATAGAACGGACGGATTTCATAAACTCCGATTTGTTTTTCGACGTGATGTGCAAACTATCGGTAATCGTGTTTATACTGCTGTTCACCTCGTCAACTGCAAGAAAATTCACGCACTGGGCTAAACTTGAAAAGTTTCCGTCGTGTTCATCAGCGAATTTGCTTATGTACTTTTCGGCGGTCTGCTTGTCAAGTTTCCACTGAAAAGGCTCTGTTCCGCCTGCCGTCTGGGATATGTCAAAGCAGTACCTGACTTCTCCGCCCGATATATACCCTATCCCTTTCGCACCGCGTTTTACTTGCCGATTGAATTTTCCCCAAGTTTCATAGTCTGCCGCCATTCTTGCGTTAGGATTTTCCGCAAAGATTGCCATTGTCTGCGCGGACGGAAGTTTATAAAACCGTCCCGAAAAATTAAGAAAATCCACGAATGATTGCTTATCGTTGAACAATCTGTCCGTTATTTTCTCATAGCTGCTGCGAACATCGTCAATTCGTGCCATTTGTTCCTCCTGATTATATTTTACCACTTTAAATCTATAAAGTCAAGTCTTTTTTGGGAGATTAAAAAAATTTTCTCTCCTTGAAAGCGGATATTTCCGATTCAAGGAGAGAAATTCTTTATGTACCTATTGCATTATCTTTTAGTCTTGGCAGGCTTGGGCTCGGTCAATTTCTTATC
>CAMWLH010000101.1 GCA_947175045.1 uncultured Clostridia bacterium
GAATAACCGAGAACCCAGATCAAATTGGTCAGCCCGAATTCATTTGTAAAGCGGTCGTACATCATCTGCCAGAGCTTGATAAAGTTATCCGCGCCGCCCTTGCCCCACCAGAACCACTGACCATCGAACTCGTGGAAGGGACGCCAAAGTACGGGAATACCCGTGTCGCGAAGCTCTTGCAGCGCCTCCGCAGCTTGATCCCAATTTGCAATCATTGCGTTGTATTCCTCCGTTCCCTCGGTGAGCAACTTATCAAAGTTCGGGGTATCGTCGAGTGCTTCCTGATATCCTTTGCCGTTCACTCCGGTGTGCCAACAGATCGTAACGATACCGCCTTTTTCATGCCACTCCTTTGAACGCTGAACCACGCCGCTGAAATCCTCTTTCATAAAATCAAGCCCGCGCATTGCGGGATACTTTCCCGTAGTTTCAAAAATATAGTCCATTTCATAATCGGGAGAGCCCATCCATGTGGATTCCTGCTGACAGGTAATAATATATTTACCGTAAACATCGTTAATATAATCGTACAGCTTTCGAGTTTTTACATCGGCGTTAGGATTTGAGAGCGCAAAGCGGCTGTTGTAGGTTTCAGCCTCGATATTACTTTCGGTACTATCGGTGATGCTTTCTTCTGGGCTGCCGCTTATGGTATCGGAAATGATTTCCAACTGTGAACTTTCCGCTGTGCTGTCCGAGACAGAGGTATCACCGCCGCATCCCGTAATAAGCATACATGCCGCAGTCAAAAGCGCGGCGAGTTTAATACCTTTCATTATGCTTCCTCCTTAAATATCAGCCGCATGAAGTTGTACAAATGCGGCGTAACACTTGTGTGGTCGTGACCTGTCGAGGACATCACATGCCAGATGTGTTCGGTTTCGTTCTTATCAAGAATATTGTGGTAATTAGACGGGAAAGAGCCTACCACACCGTCATTTTTTGCCGCGCTTATCAGCAGCGCAAGCGGCGCGTTATCCTCAAAAGCCATTTCGGACTCCTCCATTTGCCCGGGGTGCATTCCCGAACCCGTAACGGGAGTAAGTCCCGGAGCGGGACATACTGCGCCGATATACCCGAACAGCTCCGAATGAGAAAACCCGATAAACAGCGACTCGCGTCCGCCCATTGAAAATCCCGTTATCGCGGTATTTTCTCTGCCCTTTGCCACAGAGAAGCTGCTCTCAATAAAGGGCATTAAGTCAGTCGTGAGGTCGTTTATAAAATTGTCGTAATTCAGAGAATTCTGCAGATCCATTCCCGTGCAGTACGGCATATCCTTGCTGCAATAAATATAGGGCAGCACCACGATCATCTCTTCCGCCGCTCCGTCCGCACAGAGATTGGTGAGCATTGCGCTTATACCGACAATATCCCTTGCCATCCAGCTCTCGTTATCATAATATCCGTGAAGAATATACAGCACGGGGTATTCCTTTTCCTCGGAATAATTGCTTGGCAGAAGTACGTTTACGGGAGTATCCCTCTCCGCCGTTGTTGAATAATACGTAAGCCTTTGAAATTCGGGATAAGTCACGTCATCACGCTTTTCGGTGATACCATCGCGCGGCATTTCCTCTATAATGTCCTTGTATTTTTCCATGTACGAAATCTCCTCCTTTTCCGATTCCGAGGACGATTGCGGCGGTTCCGCGGAGCTGACGGGATCGGTGTTGTTACCTGTGGAAGATATAATACTGCTTTCCGACACATCCGTACTGCGCGAACAACCTGCCAACAGCAAAGCCGCTGCGCATAAAACTGCGGTTTTTTTGATGATTTTCATTTCTTGCGCTCCCTTAATGAAGTATCTTTATTTTAATTATACTTTATGATACTTCTAAAATCAATGCATTTTTCTGCTAAGTTATTGATGCTTTGTGCTGTACAAATCTCTGAAAGTGTGCTATAATATATCAAGAGGTGATAAAATGCATATTAATGATATTGGGCACAACTACTTTCACAATGCGGATTTTCGGGTGGAGCGCCCTCGGGGCTCGGACGATTATCTGTTTGTGCTTCTGAAAACGCCCGCGGTATTTACGCTTGAAGGCAGGGAAGTTTTTGCGGAGGCAAATTCGTTTGTTTTATTTGATAAGGGAACGCAGCAAATTTACCGCGCAAACGGAATTGAGTTTTTGAACGACTGGTTTCACTTTGACGCGTCTCATAATGAAATCGAATGTCTTCGCAAGCTTAATATTCCGTTCAACAGGATCGTTCAATTGGACGGCATTAACGAATTGTCCATGATAATAAAATATATGTGTTATGAGAATTATTCGACAAATCTGCATCGCGCCGATTCTACGGAGCTTTATCTCAAGCTTTTTTTCAACAAGCTGAGCGAAAAGTTATATTGTGAAAAAAACGGCGGAAACGATTCATATCACGATAAGCTGTCCGTTATTCGCTCAAAGATTTACAATATGCCATATCACAAATGGAGCGTTGAAAAGCTTTCAGCACTTGCGTCAATGAGCGCGTCGCGTTTTGAGCATGTGTACAAAAGCATTTTCGGGGTAAGTGCTATCAGCGACGTGATTCAAAGCAGAATTGAGTATTCAAAAAATTTGCTTTCCACAACGGATATCCCCGTGATAAAAATCGCGGAAATGTGTGGTTACAACAGCGCTTCGCACTTTATAAGACAGTTCCGTTCGCGCATGAATATGACTCCTGTGGAATATCGTGGAACAACAAAATAAAATTCATATTATGATACTGCGTATGACCAAGTTAATGGCGGGACGACAAACAGGGGAGCTTTGACAGCCCCCCGTTTAATTCATTCTTAATCATAACAGCGCAATACCAACTATCTGGAATGAAATTACTCCGACAACGCAGACAACATTGCCGATTATGTTCAGCTTTGTGTACCGTTCTCTGCGTATCAGACCGATAACGAACAGCGATACCAGTATCATTGGCTGTATAAACGAATAGCTTGCAAGACTTATCGATATCACGGCGTTTTCAATTATCATTCCCGCGGTATTCGGTATTCTTGCCAGTACTACCCTAAGAGCGCCTTTGGGATTATCCTTGAAAATTTTCAGCGGATCGGCTTTCGGCAGCAGGAGAAGAGATATCAGCACAAGCGCGGGAAGAAGCTGCATTGATGGTGAGGCATATTCCGAAAAGCCTTTTATTACCAATCCATAGCCGAATTTCGCTGTCAGATACAGCGCCAGCGGGAGCGCAATCTTCTTGTAGTCGACTTCCTTTTTTTCGCCCGATCTCGCGATAAAAATCAGCCCGAGAACGGTTATCGCTATGCACAGCAATTTCAATACGCTGAGCTTTGCTCCGCTCACTATGTCGGCAATATACGACGCGAAAAGCGTTATTCCCAGCCAGGCTTTCAGGTCAAACGCGGACAGCTGCCGCAGAACGATCATGCTCATCTGAAACTCCAGCAGCTTGCATACAGCAACAAGCAATACCGCCGCATACGCCTGCCATGTAGGCGTAAAATATATTTGCTGAAACGGCAGGCTCACCGCCATAAAAACCGACATTGACGAGCACATCAGGAATGTAAATTCGTCTCCGCCGAGCTTTGCACCCGAGGACGCGTATTTGTCATTAAGTGAGGTCACAGTGTAGCAGGCAGTCACGATAAGCATCATCACAAACGCGTTCACTGGCCTACCATCTCACCTTCCAGCGTTCGCTCACGTCCCCGCCGCCGTTTTGAGTAATGGTGTTTTTGGGGGGAGTCTCACGGCTGCGCAGACGCTCAAGATACTCGTCAAACAGCGCTTCGTTGTTTGCGATATCCGCCCAATCGTTTGTCCACGACGATAAATAGGCGGCATTGGATATCAAAAGTGAATTCAAGCCCTCGCGACCGTTGGCGATAAGCTCACCATTGTGAAGAATGGATTCGGCAAAGCTTTCGAGTACTTCGGGGTGACCCTCGGGAGCGTCGGCGGAAAATTCCTCATAGGTGTGCTTTGGCGTCACGAAGCCCTCCTTGGCGGTGAAGCAGAACTCGCGCTCAGGAGTTTCCAGACGCCACCATTTCAGCTTTCCGTCCTCAAGCACGAGCTTGCCGAGATCTCCCGATATTTCCAGACGGTTCGTACCGGGGGCTTCTCCCGTCGACGAGATGAATACTGCCGTCGCGCCGTTATCGTATTCGCCGTATATGGTCACGTCGTCCTCAATACCGACGTTATGGTACTTTCCGACGGAACAGAACGCGCGCACTCTTTTCGGCATTCCGAATATCCACTGCCAGAGGTCAAGATTGTGCGGTGCTTGATTTAACAGCACTCCGCCGCCTTCGCCGTTCCATGTCGCGCGCCAGCTTCCCGAATCATAATAAGCCTGTGTGCGGTACCAGTTGGTGATAATCCAGACAAGGCGCTTGGGCTGACCGAGCGCGCCGCTTTGCACTATATCGTGAGCCTTCCGGTAAACGGGATTTGTCCGCTGATTGAACATTATCGCGAATTTAACGCCCGCGCGGTCTGCCGCTTCATTCATTTCACGGACGCTACGCGCGGTTACTCCCGCAGGCTTTTCGATCATAACATGGATACCGCGCTTAAAGCACTCCGCCGCGTAAATGGGATGTCCGTAATGCGGCACGGCGATAAGTGCTGCGTCGACAAGACCGCTGTCGAGAAGCTCCTTCGCGGTATCAAAGCAGACAACGGAGGGTTGTATTTTTCGTGCGTTATCAAGCTTTTCGGGGTTTGTATCGGCGATCGCCGTTACCTCAATTTTGGGACATTTGCCCTCGGCGACGTTTCTCAAATGTCCGCTGCCCATATTTCCGACACCGATGATTCCAAGTCTTATCTTGTCCATTACATTCCCTCCAATATTTCTTTAAGCGCGTTCACCGCTGCCGAAAACGCCGTGCGTGAATCGGGATAGCTGAACTTTCGTTCAGCGGATTCACCCCGCTCAAGCATATCGAAACCGCTGAACACCGACAAGTGCGGCTCTATGGTCAGCACCTCTCCATGGTATTCACCAAGAATACGCGGGATATTTCCCAACCCTTTGCCCGCAGGCACAACCGTTCCATCGGCAAGAGCGTCCTTAATATGCAGATATTCCACATACGGTGAGAGCCGTTCCCATGCCGCTTTGGTGTCCTGTCCGCACTGAATGAAATTTGCGGGGTCAAACACCGCGCGGAGCTTCGGGAAATTCGCGTGTATCTCGGCGCAGCGTTCGGCATTGTCGCCGTAAATACCCTTTTCGTTCTCGTGACAGAGCGTTATGCCACTGCCGTTTTCTGCCGCGAGAAATACCTCGAGCCGCCGCATTACCTCGTCCGAATAACGCTCTGCATTACCATGCGGAACATAAAAACTGAAGATACGGATATGCTTTGCGCCGAGAATATCCGCAAGCTCCAGTCCGCGTTTGAATTTCTCCAAGTGCGGTTCAAAATCCTCGGTAATTCCGACCTTTCCAAACGGAGAGCCTACCGACCATACAGCAAGTCCCGCTTCCTCCAGTCTCTTATGTATTTCTCGAGCCTCCTCTGACGTGATATCCGATACATTCCTGCCGTCAATGCCGCGTATTTCAAGAAGCTCAACGCCGTTTTCCCTCATCGCGGATATCTGCCCGTCAAGCCAGCTGTCCGCTTCGTCCGCGAACGCTGCAATTTTAAATTTCATAGAAATACCTCCCCAAGTTGTTTTGTAATATCAGTATACACAATTTTAATTTACATTGCAATTGATAATTTACTCATAACATATTGCAAATTCGCGCATTTTGTGATATACTTATAAAGAGGTGGTCGGTTTGAATATTCTGGAGGAATTTAACAGTGAAGAAGTGTATACGCGGTACGCCGTAGACGAAAAGCCCGCTGATGACAGTTTTACAATGCACGTTCACGAGCGGTGTGAGATATACTGTTTCGTTTCGGGAGAAGCCGAATATCTTGTTGAGGGCACCCGATACCCTCTTAAAGCGGGAAGTGTTCTGATAATGCGTCCAGCGGAGTCTCACAAGCCCAAAATACTTGGAAGCGGCAAATATGAGCGCTACGCGGTAAATTTTTCGCTTTCGTTTGTGGAACGGCTTGATCCTCGCCGTATTTTGATGAGTCCGTTTTTTGAACGTCCACTCGGACGCGGAAATTTATACGGTGCACCAGAGCTTGGCGGCGAGGTGCTGAGATTGTTCGGTAAAATGTGCCGTGGCGGCAAGGGATATGAAAGACAACTGGAAATTTCAACGCGTCTGTTTTTGCTTCTGGAGATGATTTACAAGTCGTACCTTAAGCGCGGCACCGCCGAATACGCTCCGCCGACAGAGCTGTCGGAGCAGCTCGTGACCTATGTCAACAATCACATTTTTGAAGAGCTTTCAATTCCCATGCTGGCGGAGAACTTTTTCCTGAGCGCTTCGCAGTTTGGCAGAGTATTCCGTCAGGCAACCGGTGCAACTCCGTGGGAATATATTATAATAAAGCGCCTGACTGCCGCAAGGGAAAAAATTCGCTGCGGAGAACCAGCAGGAATTGCCGCGGAAAGCTGTGGTTTCAGTGACTATTCGGCTTTTTATCGTGCGTATGTAAAGCGATTCGGATGCTCTCCCAAAGACGATATGAAATAACATAATAACGGGCTTTATTTCTGTTTTATGTTTAATGAAATTTGCAGTCATATTATAACGCTCGGATGTAAATAACATGTTATTGCTCCATCAATTACATATTTCCGATGTTCCATCTTGAAACTTTGCGAGTTTGTATAGTTATAGGCTTTGGCACCGGTTTGCACTACTAACTTCGGAAAAGTTTATTTAGAACATCAACAGTTAGTTGTTTTGGGTAATAAATTGTGTTGCTGTAATATGTTTCAACAAAAATGACCGCAGACATCTCGTTGCGGTCATTCCTTTTGTTAAGCAATGCTGTTATAATGCGGGTTTGCCTTTGTATTCTTAAATATGGTATACCTCATATCATGTTATTGCCATGTAGCGATAAAAATACTTTTATATATGAACATATCTTGAAGGGCAAGTATTTAATTTATTCGATTTAAGGCAATACCATTAGTACAACAAAAACCGCACACCTTGTTAGGGCAACACCGCACAATGGCGTCAAAAACCGCCGTCCCAAATAACAGCACTAAGGC
>CAMWLH010000102.1 GCA_947175045.1 uncultured Clostridia bacterium
GTCTTTTTTGTGAGGTGTAAGCTTTTGAGCAATTGATTGTGCGACCTAACCGCCAATGAAATTCAAACCGAAAAGCGGCAGCCCATTTCATTTTATCGGACAGACCGAGTATATAGTTGGTCGAAGGTGGAATATAATTTAAGCGCAACGGGCGAAACAATAGTCCCCGTTCTGCAGTCCATGTGCGACTGGGGGAAGAACTATCTGGACAAAAGGGAGCAATCAAAATAAACGCGCAAAAAGCCGCCCGGTCATGGGCGGCTCGGTTTGTAGAAAAAGTACGGCGACGATGTATCCACGCATCGGAATTTCAAAAAGTCGCGCATTTGCCGAACGGCAAATGCTGCGCGGTTTCGGCTAAGCACGCGCAGTGAGCGAGCGTAGCGAGTGAACGGAGTGTGATCAGCCGAAATTTTGAAATTCCCATTTTAATCATTTACTTCTCGTCAACACTTTATATACAGACTGAGCCGCCCGGTCACGGGCGGCTTTAGGTTATTTATTTTCAGCCTCTCTGATCTTTCTGAAACTCCAAGCGTCCCTGCACATATCCTCGATACCCAGCTCTGCTTTCCAGCCGAGCTCCTTTTCGGCGAGAGAGGGGTCGGAGTATGTCGTAGCGGCGTCACCCGCGCGGCGCGGACCTATGGTGTAGCCCAGATCGATGCCGTTCACTCTCTGGAACGCATCAAGTATCTCAATAACAGAATATCCGTTGCCCGTTCCGAGGTTGTATGCGGGGCAGCCGCCGTTCATAGCGCGCGCCTTCTTGACCGCCGCCACATGACCCTTAGCGAGATCTACGACGTGGATATAATCTCTCACGCAGCTTCCGTCGGGGGTGGGGTAATCGTTGCCCGCCACCTGGAGCACGTCTCGCTTGCCTGCCGCCTTGTCGAGAACTATGGGCATAAGGTTGTTGGGTATCCCGTTGGGATCCTCGCCGATCTTGCCGCTCTTATGAGCGCCCACGGGATTGAAGTAGCGCAGCAGTATCATAGTCCAAGAGCTGTCCGCCGCGTACATCTCGCGGCAAAGGTTCTCAATAATGAGCTTGGTGCTGCCGTAGGGATTTATCGCGCTGAGCGGGAAATCCTCTTTAACGGGAACAGTCTCGGGAATACCGTAAACCGTAGCCGACGAACTGAACACGAACTTGGTGCAGCCGTACTTTTTCATGGTCTCGAGGATATTAAACGTGCCGCGCAGATTGTTTGAGTAGTACACCAGCGGCTTCTGAACGCTCTCGGGAACGCACTTATATCCCGCGAAATGAATGACCTGCTCTATATCGTTGTCCGCAAAAATTCTGTCGATCGCGGGCATATCCAGCATATCGTCCTCGTAGAATTTAAAGCTCTTGCCGGTTATCTCTTTAATACCGTCGAGCGCGCGGGAATTTGAGTTGTAGAAGTTGTCCATTACAACGATCTCTTCCCCCGCGTTAAGCAGTTCAACGCAGGTGTGGGAGCCGATAAAGCCTGCTCCGCCGGTTACCAGAATTGCCATAACAAAAACCTCCGTACATAAAAAATATATACTTATTATACTACTGTTTTGCGCTTTTGTCAATCATTTTATTTATCAAAAAGTAAAATTTTTTCACCCCGATATTACATCGGGGCGAAAAAATTTGGGAGGTAAAAGGAAATTTGTCTTGTGTAAAAGTTATAGCAGCGCAGTGTTAACGCAGCGGAATTTCAAAAAGTGTCAGAATTTTCGCAGAAAATTCCGATCAATCCCCGTGATCGCTCGAAGTGGAGCGTTAGCGGAACAGAGATTGCTTGCGGGAATTTTGAAATTCTTTAAAACGGCGAATAGCAGTTTGAGAACCGCCAGCCCTCGGAGGTCTTAACAAGAAACAGCCTGTACGTTTCATAAGGCGTTTCGGCGGGTACTGTTCTGTCATCGTCCGCATAGCCGTATACCTCGTATTGCAGTTCTCCGTGGCTATCGTCCGTAAAGTAGATCATGGGGTGCCTGTACACCTCGGCTACTTCAATATTGCCGCCTCTTGCCCCGCCGGTGGTGTAAAGATAACCGTTGTATTCGCGCACGGACGTGCTGTCGATCATCAGCTCAGCTGCGCAGTCAAAGGTGAAGCAGCGCCCAAGGTATTCCTCAAAATCCTCATATGTCGGGAACAGACCGTTGTAGCAGGGGTAATAATGCAGTCCATCTATTACGATAGTGCTGTCATAGTTAGTATAGACGCTGTTTCCTACAAGCCAGTCGCTCGCTATGTTCATAACGTTCCACACCTCGTTATGCTGAAGCTCCAGCAGCGGCAGAACGCTTTCAACGCTGTCGTCCGCGGTATTGCGGAATACCAGCTCGCCGTCCTCTTCAAAGGTAAAACCGTTGTCGGACACCTCCAGATAGTCGGTAGTGAAAATGGATCGCATTTCTATCGTCCGATAGGGCGCGTAGACCCAATATGACGGCTCGTCGCCCAGATAAGCGCCCGCCAGCAGGTACTCCCCGCTGAATTGCAGGAACTCCGGCATAAGCGATCTCTTGACGTTTTCCTCGTCCTCGATGGAATCGCAGTCATAAACATAGCAGTTCCCCGCGGCTCTGCCGTTGATATAGCGGTAAATATTGTTCTCGGAGCAGTCCAGCAAAAACAGATCGCTGCCGTTCATCGTATAGATACTGTGCTCGCCTACGCTCTCGTCCAGCTCGTAGATAATATTGTCGGAGCTGTCGTAGAAGTAAAGATGCGTGCCGTCGTCCTCTTCATTGAACGCGTACCAGCAGCCGTTGTCAACGGGAAGCTTCTCCGCGCCGTCCAGCCCGTAGATAGCGGGCTCATAGGCAGCCATATACCACTGACCGTCATTGTCTCTTCTGAAAGTAACGATATAGTCATAGTGCTGCGAAAAACCGGAGTAGAAAGTAGTCGCGATCTTTATCTTGTCATATCTTCTCTCCAGGATAACATACTCGGTCTTGCCGCTCATTCCTGTGGAAGGTTCGGCGTAAAGCCTTTCCCCGCTCTCGACGACTACCGAGCCGCTGATGCAGTACTCGGTTATGACGCTCCCCTCCATATCCATGCTGTCCATAGCCTGAATCAAAGCGTACAATCCGTATATCGAGATATAACCCCTGTCGGGAAGCGATTGGCTAAGCGTCTCCTGTCTGGTATAGGTTTTCAGCGGCTCGCCCTTTTGCAGCGCGTCCGCGTACCTGTAAACCTTTGTTGTTGCGGGGTCGTCCTTTTCGATCACAAACAGCGCGTCGCCCGATTCGATAGGTATGATATCGCTTCTGCCTATGGCAACGCGGTGAACCTTCATCAGCCACTCCGTGCTTGTTTCCGCAAAGCCGTATATCCAACTGATATCGGGCTCCGTAAAGTCGTTGTAGAAGTCCAGGGTATAGCTTACCTCGCCGTCGCTCCATACGCCGATGAAGTACGGGAACAGGCTCATATCCATGCTGAAGTTTACTTCCTCAATGCTCTCACCCGTGTCGGAGATATTGCACTTCCACGCGCCGTCCTGCTTTGTAAATGTCAGAATAAAGTTTTTCAGCGTTCCCTTCTCAAAGGAGGGATCATCGTAATATCCGTGCTCAAAAAGCTGGGATTGAATGTATGCCTGGCTGATGACCACACGATCGTCGTCCATGCTGACAAGAACCGGGTCAAAGGAAGACATCATTAAAGCATTATGCAGACCGATGCTCCACGAAACGCCGTTGCGGTCAATGATATAATCCATGTAGTAGACGTTCCAGAATTCATCGCTGAAATCCTCACCGATCATATCGAACAGTTTTTCACGTCCGAAGCTACCCAATGTCATCATATCATGAAGCTCGGTATCATACTGTTTATCGCTTCTCGAATACTTCAGTGTATAGTTCCGCTTCGTGGTAGAATAACCATAGATGCTGTCGTCATAGATCAGATTGCCCTCATTGTAAAAATACATCGTATCGGTATCGGAATACGGGATATAATACATCTCGCCTGCGCCGCCGCTGATCTTGTCGAAATAATATCCCCCGCGCCCCTTGAAAGGCGTTCTCATTCCGTAGGGCTCCTCGGAATAGCTGAAAACGACTTGATTGTTATAAACAGTGTCACCGCACACCCACTCCCCGAAGAAAGCATTTTCATATACGTCAAGCCTTTCCTCGCTGTGATCTGCATATTCACTGTCCATTTCAAGCGTAGTGTAGTCATAGTCAATATCATAGTAGGTATCGGTATACTCCCACTTGCCGCCCGTTTTCTCAAATACGCTTACCAGCGAAGTTTCCCATTCACCCGCTTTCTCGAAATACTTGTGCACAAGCGCCACCCTGTCGGAGCCGATCTCCGCCGTGCCAAGGAAATAAGGCTCTCCCTCAAGATTCAGCCACACGATGTCCCCATTTAACACGGCAGTCTGATAGTACTCAATAAAGCTGTTGTAGGTATCCTCAAATCCGCTTCCAAGCTCTTCAAACAGCCTGCTTCTGCCCAGCTCGGTAAGAACGCCGTAAAGGTCTCGGCTGTCGGCGGTCGCGCAATTAGCCATACGGTAAATATCGAATTTAAGCGGGTTGCCGTTGATAAAGCGGTACATAAGCTGCCTGTCGTTCTCGGGAACGAAATACACGCTGCCGTCGTCCGTAAAGGCATATGCGCCGTTATCCCCGCGCATTACCGAAACGACCCCGTCAAGCTGATATCCGTCGCCGCTGTCGGAATACATTACCGTAATCACCTGCGGCGGCTCTCTGTCCTGACCGTCGTCCATGTTCAGCAGCCCGTCCCTATGCCATTCCCCGAAGAAATACTCCTCCAGAACGCCGCGGTCTGTCTCTCCCGAATTTTCGGGTATATTATCCGCAAATCCGTGGGGCAAAGTGTAGTCGTCAAGCACAGGGTCGCCCCACACGCCGTTTTCCTTAGTTACGGATATATTATAGAATACGCTGAAATTATTCCCTACTGCCGCGCATTTAAGCGCATATTCAAGCCTATCCTCGTCCCGGTAGTTTATGATAATGTTGTCACTTGCCGAAAGGAAGCCCTCCTGCCGCGTGAGCCGCAGACCGTCCGCGTCATAGCTCACATCGCCGAACAACAGCTCCGGGTCAATACCCATCTCCGCGCACAGCTTATGAACACCGAAGTAATTCAGCGCGCTGTTATTCTCCTCGGAATACTCCCCATCGCGCACATATACCACGCTCGGAGCCTCGGCTCTGTTAACCTCGTCAAAGGTATAATCGCTGAACAAGTACAGCGTATCGGGATCGTCGGCGGGCGCGAAAACGATATGAACATGAAATACCTCGCCGGAGCCGTCATTCATAAAATTAAACGACGACATATAAGCGCCGTGCTCGTCCTCATAAAAGCCTATAAGCTTATTGCCGAATCCGTTGTAGTTGTCGCCGAACAGTACATTATCCGCCGGCGCGTAGCCGACATAATATATATTGTCCCTTGCCGAAGCGCTTGAAGAGGAAGCGTTCCTCCACTTCCCGCAGAAATATTTTTCATATATTGAGAAATCCTCCGAGTAAAGCGAGGGGTCTGTAGGCAAGGTGATATCGTCAAGAATATTATAAGTTACAGCCTCTTTGGTCGAGCTGCCCTCCGACACTGAGCTGTCGTTTTGGTCGGACTGCACGATACTGTCGTTTTTCACATACTTGACAGCCGTGACCACCGATACCGCCAGCACCGCCGCAGCCGCCGCAAATCCGACAATGCTGCCGACAATGCGCTTTTTGCTCCGCACCTGCGAAAGTCTCTGCGCCTGAACGGGCACGAGCTCGCCGTATTCCTCGTCGCCGCCGTCGGACTGCCTGCCGAACAGCTCTGCCGCCTCGTTAGCGTATTTCGGGTCGAGATTATCGAGAACCTCGTCCCACAGCTTCTTGCTCTGATAACTCATACCTCAACACCCCTTTCCTCGAGATATGTCCTCAGCTTGGCACGGGTGCGCGAAAGCTGAGTTTTAACGTCGGACTCGCTTGCTCCCAGCGCCTTGGCAATATCGCTTATCGACATATTGTAGTAGTATCGTGCCATAAAAATTTGTCTGCTCTTTTTCTTGATTTTTCCCAGAAATTGGTTTATGTATTCGCTGATCTGCTTGCTGTCGTATTCGCTCTCTACCGTTTTGCTGTCGGGGATAATCTCCCCCAGCTCGTCATAGAAGCTCTCGCAGGGGTGCCTGCGTATCTTGTCGGAGCTGTTGAGCGCCGTATTGCGCACGGTTGCGCAGAGATAACCGCACAGTGATTTCGGCTGCGCGGGCGGTATTGCGTCCCAGACCTTTTCATATGCCATATTTACCGCCTCCTCGGCATCTTCGTTGTTGTTAAGAATGTTGTAAGCGATCCTGCTGCATAGTTTGCCGTACTTTTTCTGCATTTCGGAGAGCGCCTGCTCCGAACGGCGGTTAAAAAGCTCGATAATGCTGCTGTCCTGCATAATATTCTCCCCCTCACTAAATAAGACAGAATTTATGAAAAAAGGTTACAGTATTTCGGAAAATTTTAAAAAAGGGATTTGCCGTACCGAATTTGTTGGGCTGCACCCTTGTAAATCAAATTTAATAAAACGAATAAACATAACAAATTCACCAAATTCATCTATAACACATCAACCAACAAATCTATTAAATTCCGCAAATCAAAAGGAGATCAGGACTATTGCCGCCGTCGGCGCCGCAAAAACCCCCGCGGGACTGTTGGGAGCAGCCTTCCGCGGGGAAAATATTATTTTGTTATCCGCTGAGACTTACCCCCTGATAAAAGTTGCTGCGATAGTAATCGGAGGTGATATCCACCTCTCTGACGACCGTCCCCGGCATAAGGCAGGCGATCATCTTGCCGCCGCCCGCATATATACCGCCGAAGCCCGCTCCCGTGCCGCTCTCATTGTAAAAGAACACAAGATCTCCCGGCTTTATCTGATCGAACTCCAGCGCAGTGCCCATAGCCGCCTGCTGCGAGACCCCACGCGGGCAGGTTATATATCCGTTTTCGCGAAGAACGTAGTAGATGAATCCCGAGTTGTCGAAGCCCGAGGGCGTTTCCCCGCCCTCCACAAAGTCGATACCGAGAAGCGACTGCGCCAGCGCGACCACCTCTGCCGCCCCTGCCGAG
>CAMWLH010000103.1 GCA_947175045.1 uncultured Clostridia bacterium
TGGGGGATTATCCGGCGCCTCCGCCTTAGCTTCGTAGGACCGCTCCGCCGTTTTTTTGCGCTTTGCCGCGGGCTTGTCCTTTACTGCGTCGGGATTCTTAGCCGCCCTGCGGCCACCCGTATTTTTGGGAGGGATTACCGCTGTTTCCGCCCTTTTTTCGGGCTCTGATTCTTTATTAAATCGGCTCATTTTTTACGTTTACCGCCCGCGCCGATAAGCTCCTTTACAAAGCTCTTGTACTCCTGCGCGGATTTTGACTTGGGTGAATAGGTCATTATGCTCTCGCCGTGGGCGGGCGCTTCGGCTATCGCCACGCTGGCGCTGATGCGGGTCTTGAAAATGCGGCTGTCAAGCTGCTCCGCTATCATAGCCGCAAGCTCCTCAACCTCCCGCGTGAGCATAAAGTGGGAGTTGTATTTGTTCAGCAGTATTCCCGCGACTTTAAGAGATTTGTTGTAGTAGCGCTGCACCGCGAAAATAGTCTGCTTGAGCTGCGCTATGCCCTGAAGCGACAAGATCTCGCACAGCATGGGTATCACAAGCTCGTCCGACGCGGTATAGGCGTTGATGGTCAGCACCGACAATGCCGGAGGAGTGTCCAGTATTATAAAGTCATAGCTGTCCTTTACCATGCCGAGCTGCTCACTGAGCACATACTCGCGCCCGACACCCGTCATCTCCAGCTCCAGACCCGACAACAGTATATTCGACGGCACAACGTCGCACACACCGCCCTGCTGTATGGCATCGGAAAGCTCACAGTTGCCCTTGAGAACGTCGTAGATGGTAAAGCTGTCGTCCGCCTCTACCCCAAGACTGAAGCTGAGATTTCCCTGCGGGTCGAGATCGACAGCCAGTACACGTTTGCCCATCTGCGCCAGGCAGCCGCAGATGGCGCTGCACGTTGTGGTCTTTCCCACACCGCCCTTCTGATTAGTTACAGCAATTGTTCTTGCCAAAATAATTCCTCCATAAAACAGGGGCGCACAAAACTATTGTCCGCCCCTGAAACTTATTCATTTGCAGGCTTACTGCTCTGCTTCTTCGGGCACGCCGTTGCTGTAATAGCCCTCGGGGTCGACATACTCGCCGCTTGCGCTGTCCTCCGGCATATAAACGTGGTAGTTCATCTTACCGTTCTTCTTTACAAAGTACATTGCCGTGTCCGCATAGCTCAGCAGCTCGTTAGCGTCGTCGGAATGCTCGGGACAATACGCGATACCTATGGATATCTTGACGTTTATCATCGTGCCGTCGGAAGCTACATAGCCGTTGTTAAGCTGGTCGATGATATCCATCGCGATATTTTCAAGATTAGCTATATCCTCCTGGTTGGTGTAGCACAGTACGAACTCATCGCCGCCGAAGCGTCCCGCGAATCCGCCTCTGTCGTCTACCTTGGTGCGGATAGTGTCCGCAACGAAGCGAATGACCTCGTCTCCCACGGAGTGACCGTATCTGTCGTTGATGAACTTGAAATCGTCCACGTCAAGGAACATCGCGCCGACCTTATTCTGCCCGCGTCTTTCAAGCTCGGAGGTAAAGGTTCTGATAAAGGTGTTGCGGTTGTAGAGCTGTGACAGGAAGTCGTAGCTCGCACGCTCGGAGAGCTGAAGCTCCATCTTCTTCTCGTTGTCGATATCCGTCATAACTCCGATAACTCTCAGCGGCTCGCTGAGTCTGTCGGTAATACATACCGCGCGCAGAAGCACCCAGATCACAGTGCCGTGGACGGTGGTGAGCTGATACTCCGCGCTGAAGCTGTTCTTGTTTTTCAGCAGAGAGTTGATGTCGCGCTTATAGCGCTCCGCGTCCTCCGAACTCATCAGTGAGTCGATAAATCTGCCGTTTGACAGCGTGGAATCCGCGGGTCTCAAGTTGAATTTCGCGAGAGTGTTGGCAGAAACATACATGAACTCCTTGTGGAAATCCCACTCGAACAGCATATTATCGGACAACTCCGCGATAGTGCGGTGACGCTCCTCGCTCAAATATATCTCATCAAGCAGATCGTTGAAGGAACGCTGGATATCGTCGAGCTCGCTTCTGCCCCTCTTTACGTCAAAGCGTATCTCCGTGCCGCCCTCGTCGTTTGCGATGGCGCTCATTGTCTTAAGCATATCGTGTATCTTGCCGATAAATCTGGCGATGATCACCATAGCGATAAGCGAAACTATAATGCAGGCAACCGCTATAACTCCCCAACCGATAAGGTTGGTGGATGCCGCAAAGGTGCCGAACTTGCCGCTGTCAGCCACGCCGACCCAGCGCCATGAGGTAACGTTGGGGATAATTCCCGCGGAATACTCATACCTGCTCATTCCCGCGGTATACATGGTGTCGTAGCCGTTTATATCGGTAACGCTGCCGGTATTCGCAAATATCTCGTCCTTTGCCGAGCCGAAGGAGCCGTCCTTTGTAACTGCGCCGTCGCCCGCGAAATTGACCGCGTTCCCGTCCTCGTCAAGAAGCACAAGGTGTGCGCCGTTCAGATATGTACCCGAAAGCGCCTGACCTATACCGCTTTCAGGAGCTACCGATATTACCGTGCAGACATAGCCCAGTTCGCCGCCCGTTTTGGTGTCGGGATCGGCATAGATAGGCTTTGACACGAAGAAAGCGTCGGTCTTGTAGCTTTCCCACGACTTAAGCGAGGATACCGCCGGCATACCGTCTGCGTTAAAATGCTCAAAACTGCCGCTCATAGAACCGCTGCCCGAAGCAAGAATATTACCGCTCGATCCGATAATAAGAATATCTATAATATCCTTATCCGCCGCGTCAAACGCGTCCAATACTCCGTCCGCCGAGTCGCCGCCCTCGCTTGCCGTCTTAATGACGGGCTCCAGCTTTGACAGCGTGCTCGTCACCGACACATAGTCCGTGAAAATCTGATCCACCGCCGAAGATTTCGACAGCGATACCGTTTTCAGCGTGTCGAGCTTTGCGCTTTTCTCATAGCCGATTATCGAAAAAGTCCCCACCGCTCCCACAACAAGAGCGGGAACTATCGCGAAAACCAACAGTATCAGCGTTAAAGAGAACTTCAATTTTGCGTTGCCCATTACCATTATCCCCCTGAATAAAAAAATCTGTCGCCGAACCTATATATCAATCTTCCATATCACTGGCAATATCCTTTTGCCGCATAGAGGACTGTACTGCGTAAATATATTTTCCGATATAGTCCTCCTGCGCCGCGGTAAGCCCTATAAACTCGCAGCCGTAGCCCGTCACGTTCCCGTCACGGTCACGCTGCACGCGCAATACATGCGCCATAGCGTTGAGCCTGTAATCCTTGAACAGGTCTATCTCCACGCACACCGCATCGTCGCTGTCGAACTGATAGCCGGAACTCATAAATATGCCGCCGATATTTATATCCTGTATCTCGATAGGCTCGGGAACGTCAAAACGCACCGTATCCTCTCCTCGCACAAAGAAAAGCGCGCGTCCCTCTTCCTCGACACGTATCTTGAAATACCGCCGTCTTTCCTTGAGCACCTTGGTGTCGTCGAAAGCGAACACCTTTACATTAAGCTGCGTGTCCATCGATATTGTAACGCAGCCGTTATATCTGATCCTTTCGCCCGCCTTTGTGGATACCACCGCATAGACCCGTGCGTCCCTTTCAAGCTCCGCGAGGTTTCTTCCCTTTATTATTAAAATACTGTCCTCATCACTGTTGAGATTTTTCGGAAAAACGAAACCCTTTTCCGCTGCAACGACAACCGTGCCGTTAGTGTCCAGTATCTCAATTTTTCTTATCTTATTACTGAATAACAAACCGCACTCAACCCTTTATATGTATATTTTTTACCGCTCTGCGCCGTGTCCTCATATTGCTTATCCGTCATTTGGCGCATTTTATGGCAGAATAGTCATACTTACATTATACAGTATTTACTTTAAGAAATCAAGGGATATTACCCATTTTCTAAAAATTGAACAGTTTTTTTTGATATTTTTGGGCACAACTGCCAACTACTGCTTTAACATCTTGTTTACTATGCCTAATTTGATAATTTTAAAGAATTTCAAAATTCCAGCGCGGGCTTTGCGCTGATCTTTTTCAGCACGGCTTTTATACGGCAACACAGCACCGCGGGAACTTTTTGCAGACCATGATTTTATTCTGCCTTGGAGAGCATATTCCCAAGCTCAAGCCCGCTGTCCTTGTCCGAATATATAAGCTGAACCGAATACACGTCGCCGTCCAGTTCGAACATAAACATTTCCTGCGCCATCTCAAACCGCGGCTCTTCCTCATCCGATATGTACAGCTCAAAGAAGGACAGCCAGCCCTCGAGTCCGCCTATCTCCGTAAGATCGAAAACGCTGTTGGAGCCCGTTCTGTAACCGCTCGCCTGATAGTCAAAAAGCGTATCGTTATGCAGCGTGCGCGCCAGCGCCTCAAGCGAGGGGCGCTCCTCTCCGCCCGTCATATCCTGTGCCGTCACCAGCAGCAGCGCGGTGCTGTCCTCGGATACCGCATAGGCTATGTACTGCTCGCCCATTTCCTCAAGCGCCTTTTTCATATCCTCCGCGCTGTCAAACTCGCCCGAATACTGCGGGTACATTTCCTCGTATATATCCTTTCCCGTCATAGCGCTCCAGCCCTCGGGAATATTCAGCCGAAGCTGCGCGGACATTATTATTACATCATTACCGTCCATACGGGCGCTTTCTTTTGCGGCGCAGCCCGACATAAAAATAACTCCCGCGAGGGCTAACGCGCAGAGCCTTTTTTCTTTACCCATCAAGTGCTCCTTTCAATTGCAGCAGTGATCTTATATCCTCGGGAAGCGGCGCGGAGACCCTTACTACCTCCCGTGTTACCGGGTGGATCAGCTCCGTCTCGCCGCAGTGCAGAGCCTGGCGGTCAATGCTCCCGTCGCCGCCGTATAGCCTGTCACCGCACAGCGGGTATCCTATATGCGACATATGCACCCGTATCTGGTGCGTCCGCCCCGTTTCAAGCCGTATTTTCAGCAGTGTTCTGCCGTTGACCCGCTCTATCGGCTCGTAGTGCGTTACGGCGGACTTTCCGTCGGATCTTACGCAGCGCTTTATAATGCTTTCGCTCTCCCTTGCTATCGGCAGATCAACCGTTCCGCCCCGCTCAACATTCCCCATAACCACCGCAAAGTAAACCTTTTTCAGCTCCGCCAGACCCGCCGCGGCGAGCCGGTTTTTGGCGCATACGCACAGCCCCGAGGTGTCGCGGTCGAGCCTGTTTATCGGTCGGAACGGGATATCGGGAAACCGCGCCGCGAAAGCGTTTGCCAGCGTATCGTCATAATGCCGTATCGACGGGTGTACTGCCAGAAACGGCGGCTTATCGTAAATAATTATATCCTCGTCCTCGTAGACGGCTTCGACCCTTATATTCCCATTAGGGACTGCCCCGCCACGATCCTCCATCACGACCCGTATCAAATCTCCCTCGCGAACCCTGTCCACACTGCGGAGAAGCTCACCCCCGCGTGTAAGTCCGCCGCTGCGCTTAAGCACGGTCACCATGCGGCGGGAAAAACCGCGCGCTCTCAAAAAGTCCAGAGCCGTCATGTTATCCTCGGACGGCTCCGCGGTCAGCAGCAGCTCCCTCATCGTGTAAGCATCAGCTTGGGGAGATTTCTGTCTCCCGCGAAGGAGATAACGTTAAAACTCATCAGCACTTGGGAATAATCGCTGACATTTATCGAGAAATAATCCAACCCGACATTGATATACCGCATATCGACCATGGTTATTTTACTGTAATGCTTGGACAGGAACGGCACCAGGCTGTGGGCGTAGCTGTCCTTTATCAGCAGCAGGCTCCTGCCGTTGTCAACATTGGTCTCAATGGTTATCAAGGGAGCGTTGCTGCCCGTAAAGCTGGAGTACTTGTCCTTTACCTCCAGATAATCCCTTACATAAAGGCTGTCGTACTCGGTTCTCTCCCGCCCGTCGAATACCGTCATCTTCACCGTCGGCTCGTTTGACGCGAGGTGGTAATAATCAATGCTGTCGGGGGTAACGCCGCTGTCTAAGGTCCTTGAAAACAGAGTTCCGCGGAAGCCGCTGCTCGCGGTCTCTATATTGAACGAATTGAGCCCGTAAGCGCTGTACCCGAGCTGCCGAGCTGCCGCCGCGTAGGCGTAATACGCTCCCAGACTTGTCCAGTGATGATCCGTGCGATAGTAAATATACTCGTCGCGGTGACCCGAAAGATAGCTCAGACAATCTATCGAGGTAAGATTTTCCGTCTTGGCGTAGCACCCCTCAATAAACGCCTTTTCACTCAGATACCCGCCGTAGGAGGGCATAAGCGACGAATATATCTCCTGCGAGGTGGGGGCGAGCATAAAATACATCGGCACATCGGGGAATTTCGCCGCGAACCCATTCAAGGCATCCAAAGACTTATTTACCGTTTCCTCGTCGTACTCCCTGAACACCTGTATCATTCGGTCGTCGGCAGTGTAGACCTCGTTTATCTCCTGCTTTCCCGCAAGACGCTCCATACGGTTCGACGCAACGACCCACAGCTCGCGCCCCGCCAGATGATCCGACAGATAGGTCTCGATATCGTCCATATAGCTCGCGTCCTCGCGCTCCGTGATATAGCTCCACTTTACCGACTTTATCACATCGGAGAGATTCTCCGCCTTGTTCAGCTTATTACTGTCAACAAGCGTCGGGAGCTTCTGGAGCGTCCGATTTTCATTCTCGCTGCGCTCCTGCTTGGGCAGCGCCAGCGTAACTATCGGCACCGCAAGCAGCACAATGGAAAACAGCGCTATCATCAGCTTCTGAGGCGTCATTTTAAAATTCATCTTTTTCTCCTGATCTTAATTTGAAATTTTCCGCACCGCTGCAAACGTTGCTTTGCAACGTTTGCGCTAGCTCGCCGTGGAAAATTTCCTGCGTGGGCGTTCACTTGATATTATCTTTCAGCACCTTTGATCTCACGATTTTTTCGCGGCTCTTGGCTCGCCCTCAATTTATAGCCTTTGTCAGTCCAACCTCTTGATGTACATCAGCGGCTAAGTCGCGTGATTACCAGCTCAAAAAGCCCAAGTTTCAACCATCGACCTTGTGCTAAATAAAATCGGGCATAGGGGGGAAGGGGAGAGG
>CAMWLH010000104.1 GCA_947175045.1 uncultured Clostridia bacterium
GCGACAACATAATAAATCTAACAAAACAAACAGCTACGCTAAATTATCATTTATATTGTTATTCTACCACCTTGACAAACAAATTGCAATGATGTATAATATCAAAAAGACTGACATATCCTACTTTTTTATTCGGAGGAACTGTATGATCTGCGAGACCAAAAGACTGTATATGCGCGAGCTTCAATATTCCGATATAGACGCGTTAAGCCTTATACTGCGCGACGAGGAGACCATGTACGCCTACAACGGAGCTTTCACCGAGCGGGAGACCCTCGACTGGCTGGAAAGGCAGCTCGCCCGCTACCAAAAATACGGCTTCGGCTTGTGGGCGGTAATTCTCAAGGAAAGCGGCGAAATGATAGGTCAGTGCGGACTTACAATGCAGCCGTGGAAAAACAAGGAGCTGCTCGAGATCGGATATCTTTTCAATAAAAAATACTGGCATAGAGGCTACGCCACCGAAGCGGCGCAAGCCTGCAAAAAATACGCCTTTGAAACCCTTGGCGCGGACGAGGTCTGCGCCATTATCCGCGACACGAATATTCCCTCGCAGATGGTTGCGGAGCGCAACGGAATGAAAATCATCGACGATAATTATATAAAGCATTACCGCGGGGTGGATATGCCGCACCTGCTTTATTCGGTTAAACGGGAGGATCTGTCATGAGCGATTTGAACGGAAAGATAAGATTAAAGGATATAGTGTATGATATCACGGACTGTTACTGTTCGGCAAGCAGCCGCAACGGGGAGATACATCTGTTTCCCGATATTGACGCGGAATGCTCCGGTGAGAACGTGGAGTATGAGCTGTGCTCCGCGCGCTTGTATCACAACAACGGATTCAACACCCACGCTTCGTCTTTTGAGGAGCTTAAAGGCAAAAAATTTGTTTGGGAGGGCGAGGAGAACTCCGACGGCGAGGAGGCGGGAACGCTCTGTGTGCTGGAGCACGAATTTCTGTCGGGCGGAACAATCGAGATAACCGATATAAACGACGGCGTTATGACGGTATACTGGAGCGGTCTTGCCAACATTTACTGGTCGGAGGAATACGACAGCGATATTCCGTTTGAAGCGGAGTTTACCGTAAAGCTCCCCAAGCTGCACTATACCGTTGACGCTTTCAAGGCAACAAATGTGAAGATTGATAACGATACCCGCCTTGAGATACTGAATCTTGACGAGTTTAACGATGAGGTAAAGCGCATTTCCGACTCCCGCAAATGGAATGATTTCAACACCGTGCTGAAATTTAAGCTGATACATCTTGGTAAAGATTATCTCGGGGAAGTCGCCTTTGCCAACGGCAAGAATAATTTCGTAACTTCCTTTGACGAGAGCTGTCCGCGGAAGGTCGCTTTCTTGGGTGTCGACTATAACCTGCGGGTAAATTATGAGATATTTACTTTTGATATAGACTGACGGAAGCGGCAAGAAAAATTTTTGAAATAAGGACAAAATGAAGCTACACTCACTGGGAATTGATTTCCACCATGACAAGGATTTTCTGATCGACCGCCCCGAGGGCTCGGGGGACGATCTTATAATTATTTTCAAATCCCCCGCGGTTATATTGCAGAACGGAGTTATCCAAAGCGTTCCCGCGGACAGCGCCGTGGTGTACTCAAAGGGTGAGCGGCAGTATTACGGCGCGGCGGGAGCGGAATATATAAATCACTGGGTGCATTTCGAGTGCGACGAGCGGGATGCCTTTTTTGACAGGATCGAGCTGCCCTTTAACAGGGTGATCCCCGTTTCGGCAAGCGGCACGGAGGATATTCTTAACCTGCTGAATATCGAGTGGGTGTCGAACGACGGAGACAACCGCGAGGAGTGCGTCGATCTTCTTCTGCGGCTGCTGCTGGCAAAGTTGGGCGGGGCGGAGGGCAGCCCTCAGAGGAATCCCCATTCCGCCGCGCTGCGGTCGCTGCGTGCGGAGATATACCGCGCTCCCGCGGAATGCAAAAGCATAGCGGAGCTTTCCGCGCGGCTGGCGCTCAGTCCCTCATATTTTCAGAATTTATACAAAAAGGAGTTCGGCGTAAGCTGCTACGAGGACGTGCTGGCGGCGCGGCTGGAGCGCGCGAAATATTACCTCTCGGACACTTCGCTTTCCGTCAGAAGGATAGCGGAGCTTTGCGGATTTGAGAACGACACGCATTTTATGCGGCAGTTCCGCCGCCGCACGGGCATAACAGCGACCCAATACCGCGGCGACATTCAGAAGTAGCCGCAGACTGCACAATTTTTGACACAGAATGAAAGTTGTTATCGGGGAAATTGCAGAAAAAATCGTTTACCTCTTGAAAAATTTCTCGAAATATGTTAAAATGTTTTTGTCGGTTAGGAGAAATTTCAAACCGATAAGTTTTGTACTTTTCGGGCTTATGTCCGGAATTTTGCTGTGCAAAGCAATTTTGCTCTCATACAAGGGCACTACAATTGAATACGGTGTTGTCTTTGCTAACCACCGTTAAAAAACAAGGAGAATTTTTATGTCAAGAAGCGAAATTTTCAACATCAGGAACCTTGCCCGTCTTGCGCTGGTAGCGGCGCTGTACGCGGCAATGACGCTGGCTGTTCCGGGGCTTTCTTTCGGCGCGATACAGTTCAGATTTTCGGAGATACTTGTGCTGCTTTGCTTTTACCGAAAAGACTACTGTGTGTCGCTGATTTTGGGTTGCTTTATAGCGAATCTTTTCAGCCCCTTCGGTCTGTACGACATTATTTTCGGAACGCTCGCCACTGCCGTGGCGGTCATACCGATGTATTATGTGCGGAACATCTGGCTTGCGTCTGCGCTTCCCGTAATAAGCAACGGGATCATTGTCGGCTTTGAGCTTTTCCTTTGCGGAGAGCCGCTTTGGTTCAGCATGGGTACGGTAGCGTTCGGTGAGCTGGTGGTTGTTACGGTCATAGGCTGCCCGCTGTTCAGATTCGCGCTGGAGCGGAGCAAGCCATTTATGCAGGTTCTCGGCGCAGATAAGCAAAAAATTGCACCAAGAAAACTCGCGGAGCAGAAATAAAAATTATCATGCGCAGAACAAAAGAAAGAAGCCGCCCGTTCCGAAAGGAGCGGGCGGCGGATTATATTTAAGCGTTTAAGTCTGCTCGTTGAGCACCTCGTCCGCCTTTGCTACAAGTCCGTCTATGCGCTTTGTTATATCCGTTACGTCGCCCATTGCCGAGCTGATGTCCTCGCCGCGTCCGAGGGTCTTGGTGATGTTGCGCTGCATATTGCTTACCATTTCAAGAATATTCTGCATTTTTTCGGATATGGTTATAACTATACCGTTTACGGTATCGATATCCGCGAACACCAACGCGTTGCTTTCCTCCGCCTCGGTAACGGCGTTCTGGGAGTGCTCCGCAAGATTACGCACCTCGTCCGCAACGACCGCGAAGCCTATTCCCGCTTCGCCCGCGCGTGCCGCTTCTATGCTGGCGTTAATCGCGAGTATGTTTATCTGCCGCGCAATATCGCTGATATTTTTCGTCATTTTTGAGAACCCGCTGACGCTCTCGTTAATAGAGCCCATCGCGCTGTTTATGTTCTCGCTGAGCAATCTCAGTTCGTCAATAACTCCCGAAAGACCTGCGACCTCGGAGTAGTTGACATTATTGAGCTTTGCGATCCCCTCCGTAGCTCCGCTTACGCTGCCGATATTCTGCGTAAGCATGGAAACAACATTTCCAAGCTCCGCGGTTATCTGACCGATGGTCTCGTTGACCTCCTCGATATGGCGGCGGTGATTTGCAGATTCCTTAAGGGTGTATTGCGCACAGCTCTGAAAGGAGCTTGTCCCCTTGATGATAGCCTCCGCCATTCTGCGGCAGGTGGGGAATCCGCAGGCGTGGCAGTTGTAGTTTCTCTCAACCTCGGTGTTTTTGCCCATTTTCGTGAGCATTTCGTCTATCTCGGCTTCGGTCACCTTGCGCTCGTTGAGCTGCTCCGGCTCGTAGGTTCTGATAAAGTCCGACAGCTTGAGAATTTTATCAAATTTAAGGAACGCCTTGTCTCGGTGCTTGCGGTCAAACTTGACGCGCTTGGTGCGGGCGTATTTCTCAACGCCGTTTATGATACCGCTCATACGGTATAACGACATCTGGTTGCCTATCGCGGGGCCGCTGCCGCAGCCGTGGTCGCATGAGAGCACGTCAAACACGTCGGGAAGATCGCGCCCGTCAACGCTCGAATACATATCCAGATTGTGGTAAACGCTGCCCACGCCCTCGCTGGTGATAACATTAAGGGAGGGCATTTCCAGCTCCAGGCACGCCTTGAGCCCGCCCGGACGGGGGTAGACCGCGCCCATGGCTCCGATATTCCCCGAGAACTCAAACGAGGAGCGTCCCTTGAGCTTGTCCGGGTCGCTGCCCTCGCGCTTCATAAGCTCGCCGAGCCGTTTGAAGGTCACGTTGTACTCCACAATACCCGTTTCCCTGAACTCGTCGCCCTTTGCTATGCAGGGTGACAGCGCGGCTATTTTTCGGTTCTCGCCGAGATATTTGCGCAGATATACCGCCAGACAAAGCATTGGGGAATGCACGGGCGAGAGATGAGGCAGCGCCTTGTGGCAGTACTTTTTAACATAATTGACTATCGCGGGACAGGGCTGGGAGATTACCTTTTCGCCCTTATGCTGCTCTATGTACCGCACATGACCCCATGTGCAGATATCCGCGCCGAGCGACACGTCGTATATTTCCCTAACGCCGTGCCTTTTCAGAAAATCCAGAACGTGCCGCCAGCTTCCGTTAAAGGAGATTTTTATTGCGGGGGCAACAATAAGGACTATCTCCTGCCCCCTGCGCAGATCCGCCCAGAATCGCTCCGTATCGTCCTCGTAGCTTCTCGCGCTATGGCTGCACGCCTTTATGCAGGCGCCGCAGCGTATACACTTGCTGTCGTCGATATCGAAAACAGTCTTGCCGTTGCTGTCAAGCACCCATTTATTCGCCTCTATTGAGGGACATACGCGTATGCAGCTGTTGCAGGCAACGCATTTTGAGCTGTCAAAAGTGATCATTGTTTCGCCCCGTTTCTTTCTTTAGACAATGCGCTCCCACGTTTTGTAAAGTGAGAGCGCACAGGATTATTTTGCGTAGTCAATGACGCGGCTTTCGCGGATAAGATTTATCTTAATCTGACCCGGGTATTCCATTTCGTCCTCGATCTTCTTTGCGATATCCCTTGCGAGCACCGTCATGTCGTCGTCGCTGATCTGCTCGGGCTTGATCATGATGCGAACCTCACGGCCTGCCTGTATGGCATAGGATTTCTCGACGCCGCTGTACGAGCAGCAGATCTCCTCCAGCTTTTCAAGACGCTTGATATAGTTTTCGTAGTTCTCGCTTCTCGCCGCGGGACGCGCCGCGCTTATTGCGTCGGCAGCCTGTACCAGCGCCGCGATGACCGTTCTGCACTCCACGTCGCCGTGGTGCGCCTCGATAGCGTGAATGACCTCTGAGTTCTCCTTGTACTTCTTGCAGACGTCAACGCCTATCTGAACGTGAGAGCCCTCTATCTCGTGGTCAAGCGCCTTGCCTATATCGTGCAGCAGCCCCGCTCTTCTTGCGAGAGCCGCGTCCACGCCCAGCTCGCTCGCCATGATCCCCGCCAGATGTGCCACCTCGATAGAGTGATTAAGCACGTTCTGACGATAAGATGTCCTGTATTTAAGCCGCCCGATAAGCCGTATAAGCTCGTGGTTCAGACCGTTTACATTGGTCTCCAGAACGGCTCTCTCGCCCTCCTGCTTTATGCGGAGTTCCACCTCCTTGCGCGCCTTTTCCACCGTTTCCTCAATGCGCGCGGGGTGAATACGCCCGTCCTGAATAAGCCTTTCGAGAGCTATCCTCGCTATCTCCCTGCGAACGTGATCAAAGCAGGACAGCGTGATTACCTCGGGCGTATCGTCGATTATCAGATCGACTCCCGTCATTGTCTCCAGCGCACGGATATTGCGTCCCTCGCGCCCTATGATACGACCCTTCATCTCGTCGCTCGGGATAGCCACGACCGAGACAGCCGTTTCGGATACCGTATCCGCCGCCAGTCTTGCGATGGCAAGGGATATGTATTGCCTTGCCTTCTCATCGCAGTCGTCCTTCAGCTTCTGCTCGTAAGCGGATATCAAAAGCGCCTTGTCGTGGTTGAGCTCGGTGTCAAGAAGCTGCAGCAGGTGATCCTTGGCCTGCTCGGTGGTAAAACCCGATATCCTCTCGAGAATATCCATCTGGCTCTGCTTGAGCTGCTCCGCCTCGGCTACCTTTTCGTCCGCCTTCTTGTGCTTCTGGTGGAGCTGATCCTCCAGTTTTTCGAGCTTGTCGTTTTTCTTGTCGAGATTCTCCTCCTTCTGCTGAATCCTGCGCTCCGAGCGGGAGACCTCGCTTCTGCGCTCCTTAAGCTCCCGTTCCGCGTCGTTTTTAAGGCGCTGAACCTCTTTTTCCGCGTTGGTGCGCAGCTTGTAGATCTCGTCCTTTGCCTCCACAAGGGCAGTTTTCTTCATCGTTTCTGCTTTTTCTCCTGCTTCCTCAACGATACGCGCAGCCTCTTTTTCCGCGGACTCAAACTGAGCCTCGGCGGTTTTGATGCGGTGCTGCACACCGAGCCTGAAGCAGATGAAGCCGCAGACTACCGCGCCGACAAGGAGTGCCGCTATGCCTATTATCACAGCGACAAACAGTGGGACTGTTCCCATCTTTTCATTCCCTCCCTATAATTTCGGCGGGATAAATATGCAATTTTATGGAAGAACGCGGCTTATCCGCGGGAAAACTCCCCCGAACACACCGTGTTGCGCCGCGCCGTTCCGAAAGCCCCAATTACGCTTACGGTCTCGGCAGCCGATACGGAACGCTCCGGCGTTTATCCGCCGAACAGCTCCGATAAAAAATTCCGATTCCTGTACTTTATATATTAAAGAACAATTTTAATGGAATAAAAAAGGCAGTTCCAATCATCATATATTATTCCGCCGCCTAAAAAATAACGTAAATATATCAAGGTAATATCGGGCGACGCCGCGCCTTACCGCGGCAAATACGCCCCGCGCCCGCCGGAAATATCCGTTTGAGCGCTGCCCCCAAATAACATGG
>CAMWLH010000105.1 GCA_947175045.1 uncultured Clostridia bacterium
CGCGGCGCCTAAGGCACACATCCAGCAGGTGCGCTTCCTCGGGAGGGTCGCTGCTGCCGTCGCGCAGCGTTGACAGAATGCTCTCCGCAAGGCTCTCGTCCTCCTTGAACGGGTGCATTACCATCGAATCGTTGTAGTAGAATCTTCTCATAGCCTGATAGGCAGCCACCATTATAGCGGGCAGCTTGGAGATAACGGAAATAGCCTTTATCATCTCACTCTGCACCGTTTTGTCCTCGGGAGCCTCGTCAAATCCGTACAGCGCCAGCACCGCCTGCGACATCTTGTTCATGATATTGGGCGAGTGGCAGCGAATGATAACGTCCTCGCTGAAATACATGGGCAGCTCGCGGAACTGTCGGATAAGCGAGCAGAAGGAGGTAAGCTGCTCCTCCGAGGGGAGCGCTCCGAACAGCAGCAGATAAGCGACCTCCTCATAACCGAAGCGCTTATCCTTAATCACTCCGTTTACAAGGTCTTTGACGCTGTATCCGCGGTAGATCAGCTCGCCCTCGATAGGCTGTTTGTCGCCCTCGCTGATGACATAACCGTGAACGCAGCACACGTTGGTTATCCCCGCGACAACGCCCGAGCCGTCGGAATTTCTCAATCCGCGCTTAACGCCGAACTTTCCGTAAAGGGAATTGTCTATGGTGGTATTTTTAGTAAAATCCTCACACATCTTTTTCAGAGTTGATGAGGAACGTAATTCTTCCATATTCATTTTTGCAGTCTCCGTTTCTGAGTTTTGTATGGCTGTCACAAATTCACATATTACTATTATACATTATCCGCAGGATAAAGTCAATAGAAAAAAATCAAAATGAATAAAAACTTTAGAGAAATTGCAAAATTCTCAAATGCGAAAAAAGGAGATAATACAATGAAAGTCCCATTGGTTTCCGCTGCGGCGCTGCTTATTCTGGCAACAGTCTTTGCGGCGGTTCTGATTATAAGAAAGCCCGCGGAGCGGCAGCTTCCCGAAAGCGATGCGGAGGAATACGTCACCGTTTTACTGGAAGACAAAGGGCAGATCGTCACCGTAAGCCGCCGCGACTACATTGTCGGATGCCTTGAAGGAATGATCTCCCCAAAATGCGAGAGGGAGACCCTTAAAGCGGCAGCAGCCTGCGTTGATTCCACGGCGCGGTATTATAAGGCGAGGCGCGGAGTATTCAGTTACAGCGGCGCGGATTATTCCGACAAGCTGCCCGGGCTGCCATACATAACCCCCGAGGAAGCTGCGGAGCTTCACGGCGAGAAATACCTCTCGAAATACGTTGAAGCGGCGGAGAACGCTCCCCCGCTCACCTGCAGCGGAGAGCCGATCTTCGCTGCGGTCTGCGAGATATCCTCGGGCTGTACCGATAATGCCGCCGACGTTCTGGGCGACGGATTTCCCTATCTCGTGTCCGTCCCGACGGAGCTTGACGCGGAATGCGACGGCTACGGAAGCGTCTTTTCCTTTACCGAGCAGAACATCTACTCGGCGCTTTCCGCTCTGTGCGAGCCCTCTTTGACCGCCGACTGCTCCATATGGTTCACCGACCCGCACTATTACGACAGCGGTACCTTAAAATCCATCAGCTTCGGCGGCTGTGAGCTTTCGGGGGAGCAATTGAGAAACGCGCTCGGGTTAAGGAGCGCGGCTATATCCGTTGAATATTCCGAGGACAGATTCAGATTTTCCTGCCGCGGGTACGGCGATAATCTCGGCATGAGCCTGAATTACGCCAACGAGCTCGCCCTGCGCGGGAAAAGCGCCGAGGATATACTTCAATATTTTTACCTCGGTATTGACGAACATGAATAGAAGCTCCCCGCAGAGCCTTTCAATCTGCGGGGATTCTGTTATTCTATAATATGTTCCGCTATGGACGATAAGGAGTCGACAATAAATTTCGGAGTATTAGGCAGTCTTTCGGTAATGATCGCCCGCACTTCCTCGGCGGTAACGGGAAGATTTACCGTGATCTCACCCGAGGTCTCCTTCCCTATTGCAATAATTCCCGAAGCAGACCCGCCTACGGCGATATCTCCCATAGCAAGACCGCCAAACGCGTACTTTCCCGCGGCGACCCCGCCGAAGACGTTCCAGCCCGTCGCGACCCCGCCCAGCGCGAAAAACCCCGCCGCACAGCCGCCGCAGGCAAACACACCCGCCGCCAGACCGCCCGAAGCTCCTATTCCGACCGCCGCGAGCCCGCCGAACGCGAGAACTCCCGCCGTAACTACCCCCAAAGATAAAACTCCGATCGAAGCGAGTCCTATCGCGACGATCCCTTTCGCGGCAAGACCTATTGCGATAACTCCCTTTGCCGCGCCCCTCGCGTTGATGTGTACGATAGGCATTCCGCGCCAGGTACGCTTGCTTTTCCACTCGCCAAGGCGCACCATTCGCGGCTTGGTTTCGGATATCTTCTCCGCTTCCTCCGCGGGAAAGCTCTCAATCCCGCTGTTCTTGACAAGCTCGTCAATTGATACGCCGAACAGCTCGGACATGGCTATCAGCTTTTCCATCTCGGGAGTCGTGCTGCCAAGCTCCCACTTTGAAACGGTCTGTCGGGTAACGTCCAGCCTTTCGCCAAGCTCCTCCTGCGACCAGCCCTTTTGTCGGCGGAGCTGCATCAGTTTTTCGGAAAATGTCATATTATTACCTCCGTTAAATTAAATATAGTCGGCATTCGACGAAAAACCGTCCTGCCTCCATGACTAAATTTTACCCGAATATCTGTAAAAAGTCTACCAATTACCGCTTGAAGTTTGTCAACCAAAGTTAACATTGGCTCTGTAGAGCCTTTTGCGATAATTAAAACGACCGGGAAAATTCCCGGTCGCCATGCTTTAACTAATCCTCCGAATCCCTCTCGGCATGGTTTTTCGCCGTATAGGACAGCGTCATCAAACTGTCGGTAAGGTGAACGTTTTCCACATCAGCGTCGGGGAAATCAAAATTGATATCATAATGCGAGAAATTCCAAAACGCCTTTACCCCGTAGGACATAAGCGACATTACCGTCTCCTTTGCTCCCGAACGGGGAATGCACAGCACTGCCATCGGCGGGCGGTTTTCCTCACAGAAAGTCCTAAGCTGATTAGTGTGCATTATGGATATACCCGCGATCTCTATGCCCTCCATGGCGATGTTGCTGTCAAATATCCCGATAAGCTCATAGCCGTACTTCTGAAAGTCAACGTGCATGGTTATCGCGCGCCCGAGGTTTCCCGCGCCTATCAATATTATTTTCCGCATATGGTCAAGCCCGAGTATATGCGCAATCTCCCTGCGGAGCTCCGCCACGTTATACCCATATCCCTGCTGCCCGAAGCCGCCGAAGCAGTTCAAGTCCTGCCGTATCTGAGACGCAGTCAGCCGCATTTTCTCCGAAAGCTCACGCGAGGATATTTTCGCCGTACCCGTCTTTAGAAGCTCCCCGAGAAAGCGGTAATAGCGCGGCAGCCTGCGAATGACCGAATTTGAGATGTTGCTTTTCTGTTGCATATATGCACCTTTAAGCAGCCGGCTTACTTCATAAGCTCCGCCAGCCTGCTGTTGATCTCCTTAAGGAACGTTTCCGTGTCGACGGGAGTCTTGTTCTCCAGCTTGGACATCGCCGCGAGGTTCTTGTCCATAATTCCGTCCTCCATCGTCTTGATAGAGGCTTTCTCCAGCTTGTCGGCATAGTCGCACAGCGCGGGGATATTGTCCAGCTCGCCGCGCTTGCGCAGCGCCCCGCTCCACGCGAAAATGGTCGCGATGGGGTTGGTAGAGGTGGTTTCGCCCTTAAGATAGTTGTAGTAGTGACGCGTTACCGTGCCGTGAGCCGCCTCGTACTCATATACTCCGTCGGGAGAAACCAGTACGCTTGTCATCAGACCAAGCGAGCCGAAAGCCGTCGCCAGCATATCCGACATAACGTCGCCGTCGTAATTCTTGCACGCCCAGATAAAGCCGCCCTCGGAACGTACCACTCTCGCGATAACATCGTCGATAAGCGTATAGAAATACTCAATGCCCGCTGCCTCAAACTTCGCTTTGTACTCGCTTTCGTATATCTCCGCAAAGATATCCTTGAAACGGTGGTCGTATGTCTTGGAGATGGTGTCTTTTGAAGCGAACCACAAGTCCTCCTTAGCGTCGAGCGCGTAATTAAAGCAGGCTCTCGCAAAGCTGGAAATGGAGTTGTCAAGATTGTGAACGCCCTGGATAATGCCGTCGCTGTTCTTGAAGTCGTGAATAAGCGCGCGGGTCTCCTTGCCGCTTGCGTCGGTCACCACAAGCTCCGCCTTGCTGCCCTGCGGCACTTTCATCTCGGTGTTCTTGTAGATATCGCCGTATGCGTGACGGGCTATGGTTATCGGCTTTGTCCATGTGGGGATATAGGGAACTATGCCCTTTACCAGAATAGGCTTTCTGAACACCGTTCCGTCAAGAATAGCGCGGATAGTGCCGTTCGGGGATTTCCACATCTCCTTGAGCTTGTATTCCTCAACACGCTGTGCGTTGGGAGTTATCGTCGCGCACTTTACCGCCACGCCGTACTTCTTGGTAGCGTTCGCGGAATCTATCGTGACCTGATCATCCGTTTCGTTTCTGTGAACAAGCCCTAAATCATAATAGTCCGACTTAAGGTCGATATAGGGACAGATCAATATGTCCTTTATCCATTTCCAGATAATTCTGGTCATTTCGTCGCCGTCCATCTCAACGATGGGGGTAGTCATCTGTATTTTTGCCATAAGTTTATCCTCCGTTATTTATATCCGTGCAGCTCCAAAAAGCCGTCAGCCGTGGTCTTAAACAGCTCCTCGTTAAAATCGAGCCGCATCAGCTTGTCGCCCTGCGCCGCGAAATATGCTGTTGTTTTATCGGTAACAAGCTTATACAGCGCCTCAAGACCGTGTCCCTCGATCTCAAACAGATACCCGAATGTGCATTGTGTGTTTGCAAGCTCATCAAAGTCCACGCCCTTTTCCAACATCGATAGCGCAGTGTCCGCAAGCTGCATTTTCAGTTCCCTGTCGTTTATCGCGTTGCGCTTCCTTGGGGCTTCCTGATTTTTCTTTTTGCCAAACATAGCCGTTCTCCCTTCACATTGCCATAATAAATGGTATCTCCGGCCAGGCTTTCTCTCCGAACGCGATATTGATCTTACTTCCCCACGTCTCTACGTCATCGTTTTCTATCAGCCGTTGCATTTCGTGAAGTTCAGCAGTCCGCCCGCGAGTATCATACCCTTGCCGCGCTCGGAAAGCTCACATTTTACTTCAAAGGAGAAGCCCTTTGTCTTGTTCTCGACAACTATCTTTCCGCCGTTCTCCACAATATTGCGGATATTCGCGATAACCAGTTTATCGCCCTGCTCTATCTTATCGTAATCGGCTTCGTTCACGAACTCCAGCGGAAGAATGCCGTTGTTGATAAGGTTCTGGCGGTGGATTCTCGCGAAGCTCTTGCAGATGATAGCCTTAACTCCAAGGTACAAAGGAGCAAGCGCCGCGTGCTCTCTCGACGAGCCCTGACCGTAATTCACGCCGCCGACAATTATGCTTGTTCCCGCTTCTTTAGCGCGCTTGGGGAACGTTTCGTCGCACACCGCAAAGCAGTGCTCCGAGATAGCGGGAATATTCGAGCGCAGCGGGAGTATCTTCGCGCCCGCGGGCATTATGTGGTCGGTGGTGATATTGTCGCCGACTTTAAGCGTAACTCCGCTTTCAATGCTCTCCGCAAGCGGCTTGTTCACGGGGAACGGCTTGATATTAGGACCGCGCAGCACCTCAACCTTGGGAGCCTCCTCGGGAGAAGCGGGCGGAACTATCATATTGTCGTTGATAAGGAATTTCTCGGGCATTACATAGGGAGGCATATCTCCGACAGTTCTCGGGTCGGTGAATACGCCCGTGATAGCGGAGATCGCCGCGGTCTCGGGGGAAACAAGGTATATCTGACCGTCCTTTGTGCCGCTTCTTCCCTCGAAATTGCGGTTGAACGTGCGCAGGGAAATACCCTTGGAGTTGGGAGACTGACCCATGCCTATGCAGGGACCGCAGGCACTTTCCAGTATTCTCGCACCCGCGTCTATCAGTATCGACAGCGCGCCGTTGTCCGCCAGCATATTGAACACCTGCTTAGAGCCGGGCGCGATAGCCAGCGAAACATCGGGGTGAACTGTCTTTCCCTTAAGAATATGAGCTACTTTCAACAAGTCCTGCAAGGAGGAATTGGTGCAGCTTCCTATGCAGACCTGGTCGATCTTTATCGCGCCTATCTCCTCAACAGTCTTAACGTTGTCGGGGGAATGAGGACAAGCCGCCAGCGGAACGAGCTTGGACAGGTCGATATTTACTTCCTCGTCGTAAACCGCGTCGGGATCGGCGGAAAGCTCCACATAATCCTCTTCCCTGCCCTGCGCTTTCAAAAAGCGCAGAGTGGTTTCATCGGAGGGGAATATCGAAGTGGTAGCGCCCAGCTCCGCGCCCATATTGGTTATGGTCGCGCGCTCGGGAACGGAAAGATACTTCACGCCCTCTCCGCAGTACTCCATAACCTTGCCGACGCCGCCCTTTACGGAAAGTATGCGCAGAACCTCAAGAATAACGTCCTTTGCGGAAACCCAGTCATTCAGCTTTCCCGTAAGGTTTATCTTAACCACCTTGGGCATAGTGATATAATAAGCGCCGCCGCCCATAGCAACCGCAACGTCCAGACCGCCCGCGCCCATGGCGAGCATTCCTATGCCGCCGCCCGTAGGCGTATGGCTGTCCGAACCGATAAGCGTCTTGCCGGGCTTTCCGAAGCGCTCCAGATGTATCTGATGGCATATTCCGTTGCCGGGGCGCGAGAACCATATCCCATGCTTTTTGGCAACAGATCCTATAAAGCGGTGGTCGTCAGCGTTTTCAAAACCGCTTTGCAGCGTGTTGTGATCTATGTATGCTACCGAGCGCTCGGTCTTTACCCGCTCCACGCCCATAGCCTCAAACTGAAGATATGCCATTGTTCCTGTCGCGTCCTGCGTCAGGGTCTGATCAATTTTCAGTCCGATTTCCGTTCCCTTTATCATCTCTCCGT
>CAMWLH010000106.1 GCA_947175045.1 uncultured Clostridia bacterium
AGGTACCTATGCTTATCGAAAGCGAATCCGTTCCCGCCGCGCCGAAGTCGATATTGTTGTAGACCAGAACCGTCCTGCCCTCGAAGCCCGACATAGCGCCGTCCTCGATGACCCTTGCCGCGCCCTCGCACGCGTCCGCCTGGCTCGCGGAAATAAACCCGTAGGCGTCCCTCGAAGCCGCTCCCAGCCCGTCAACGGTGAACTTTACCTCCGCAAAGCACTGCGGAACGCTGCCGCCGTTGTTCACAAAGGCACGCGCGTAAAATTCCCCGTCGCCTACCGCCGTCACGACAGCGCCCCTTTCGGTGGGAGCCGCCGTCGCCAGCGCGCTGTCAACGCCGTTTTCGCGCACTATCTTCCAGCTTACGTCATTGTAGGTAGCGTTCTCGGGGAGCAGCTTCACGCCTATCTCCGCCGTGGGATTATCCTTGCCGAGCTTCCCGCCGCCCGTAAGCTCTATCTTGCGCACGGGTATTTCCCCGAAATATTCCTCCGTAACCGCGGGGAAAGCGTTCTCTTTTACTACCGAAACGCCCTCCGCCGTAAAGCCCTCGGGCAGCTCGGAAGCCTCCAGCTTTATCTCCGCGGGCAGCAGCCCCTCGGAGACCGCCCTCACGCGGATCTCCCCGCTTTCAAGCGTAGACTGCACCATAGCCAGCAGCTTACCGCCGAAAAGCCTGCGGTTATCGCCCTTGTAGCTGTCGCAGTCGGTGCTGTCGCCGTTGTCCAGACCCACCAGACGCGCCGCGCCGCTCACCTCTACTTTAATGCGGTTTCGCGCGTTGCCGACCTCCGTTCCGTTCTTGTCCGCGACGGAGATCTCCACAAAGGCAATATCGCGTCCGTCCGCGAAAAGCGCGTCCTTATCGCTCTCCATCGTTACCTTCACGGGGTCGAGACAGGTTTTCAGCGTTTCCTCCGCGATAACCTCTCCTTTAGCGCAGTAGCCCTTTGCGGAAAGCTCTCCCGCCTCGTAGGGAACGACAAAGTGCGCCCGCATATCCTCGCTGTCCGCCAGCCGCATCTCCTTAACGCCGAGGGATTTCCCGTTGAGGAACAGCTCCACCCTTGCCGCGTTGCTGTAAATGATAACGTCCACCGGCTGACCGGGGTTGAAGTCCCAGTAGCAGGGCGTTATGTGCAGCACCGGCTTGACTGCGGGGTCTGTCCACACGCTCTGATAAAAATAGTAAATATCCTTGGGGAATCCCGCTGTGTCAACTATGCCGAAATAGCTGTTCTTAGTGGAATACGGGGTAGGCTCCCCGATGTAGTCAAAGCCCGTCCAGATAAACTGTCCCGCGCAGAAATCGCAGTCCCTGTCCAGCCGCCACGCTTTGCGCGCAAAGCTCCCCCAGCCCACCACGCTGTTGTCCAGCGAGGAGCACTGCAAGTCCTCATGTGTAAGCAGCGGGATATCCGCGGGGAAATGGTATATTGCGCGGCTGCGCACCGCCGAGGAGGTCTCGCTGCCGTATATCGTCCAGTCGGGATAGGTCTTGTGGTGGCTTTCGTAGAGATTTTCCGCGTAGTTATACCCCGCCAGCTTAAGCTCGTCCGAGCACTTCTGCGCATTAAGGCTCGCCATAAAGTTAGACCCTATCGTCGCGGGAGCGTTCCCCTTAAAGTCATACTTGTCCACATAGCCCTTGAGCCGCTTTGTTATCTCGATACCGTGCTCCGAGTTGGTGTCGCTTATCTCGTTGCCTATGCTCCACATCAGCAGCGACGGGTGATTTCTGTCGCGCTCCACCCAGCTCTTTACGTCACGCTCCGCCGTTTCCTTAAAGAAGCGGTGGTTGTCGAACTCCGTCTTGGCGTTCTCCCACATATCGAAGCTCTCGCTGTCCACCAGCAGTCCCAGATGGTCGCATATATCCATAAGCTGCCTTACGGGCATATTGTGGGAGGTACGCACAGCGTTCACGCCCATCTCCTTCATCATTCTGAGCTGCCGCAGCAGCGCGGTGAAGTTGAACGCCGCGCCCAGCGCGCCCAGATCGTGGTGCATACAAACCCCGTGGAGCTTTATCTGCCGCCCGTTGAGTACCAGTCCCTTTTCGGGAACGAACTCCGCAGTCTTGTACCCGAAGCTCTCCTCGTCCATATCTATAAGCTCGCCGTCCTTGTACAGCGAAACGCGCATGGTATAAACGTTCGGGTCGTCGATATCCCATATCAGCGGATCGTTTATCGTGAACTTATTTATAAATCCGCTCCTGCCGCCCTTGAACAGCGCGCGCTGTTCAAACCCCGCGATTATCTCACTCTCGGGCGAAAGCACCTGCAGCGTAATATATATCTCGCCCGCAAGCCCGCAGATATCCGTCTCTACTTCCGTCTCAAAGACCCCGTCGTCTTTCTTTTCCGAGTGGATATATATCCCGTTCGTGGGAATATAAGTCTCGGGCTTCACAATGAGATTAACATCTCTGTAAATACCCGCGCCGCTGTACCACCGCGTATTCGGCTCGCGATACCTCACCAGCACCGCCACCTCATTCTCCCCCGCCTTAAGCAGCGGAGTTACATCAAGCTCAAACGCGGAATACCCGTAAGTCCAGCTTCCCGCCTCCTTGCCGTTGACGTACACGGTACTATCCATATATACCCCGTCGAAGTTCAGAAAAACGCTGCCCGAAAGCTGCTCCGCGGTCACCGCGAACACCTTTTTATACCAGCCGTCCCCCGACCTGTACAAATTCCGCGTGTCGTTTATCAGCCAGTCATGAGGGAGCTCCACATCATACCACCGCTCCCCCGCAAGCGCCGAAACATTCTTTGCTTTTCCCGCCTCCGTAAGGCAGAATTTCCACCCATCATTAAACAGAACAGTCTGTGAAGCCATTTTAAACTCCTTATCTAAAAAAAATTTTCCGCAGCGCAAGAACGTTGCTTTGCAACGTTCTTGCCAGCCCACCCGCAAAAGCTCCGCTTCACTCCGCTTTCGCGAGCGGCTTGCGGAAAATTTTCCTGCGTGGGCTAAGCGTTGATCTTTGCGAGCGTTGCTTTGCTGCGTGAGCCTGATACGCACCTCACCCTTTTTAGTTGGGTATAACCGCGATAGAGTCCTTCAAAATAGTAACAGTAGAGCGCAGCGCCTTTTCCGTTATTTCCAGAGTAAGGAAATTTATGCAGAACTTTGCGCCCGGGTAGATTACGCCCGAGCACCTTGCGCTCAGCGCGTCCTTATTCTTTATATCCTCGTCGAGCTGCGCTATCAGATCGCCCAGCTCCTTTTTACGCATTGCGTGAAACAGCTTGTTTCGCGTTTCGGTCTTGAACTGCTTCTGCTGGCTTTCCGTGAGCGCCCCGCCCTGCTGCGTCCTGCGATACTTCAGATAATCGAGATTTTTGATCGCCGCGTCGTAAGCCTCCGAAGAAGTCGCAAGCTCCTCCTCCGCCTGGCGCTTTCTCGCGAAAATGACCGAGCCGTCCCCGATATTTATCTCCGTTGCGGTATACTTTTCCGAGCCGATAATGCCCGCCGTAACGTCCCTCATCGAGGTGATCTTACCGCCCACTATAACGCCGCCCGCACCCTTTGCGGTGAGCGCTCCGTAGCAGAAAATATTGCAAAACGCAAACTGCTTCGACGCCACGTTGCCGTTAGCCTTTATCTCCGTATTGTCGCAGAAGCCGATATCCGCGTTGCCGCCGCACTCTATCTTCGTATTGACTGCGCCGCCTACGATAGTAACGTTTCCTCCTGCCACTATCTCGCTGCCGAACACCGTCCCGTCGATCTTGACGTTCTTTCCCGCGGCGATTATAAAGCCCTCCATAACGTTTCCCTTAATATGGATATCCCCGAAAAAGCTGAGGTTTCCCACCGACATATCCAGATCGGACTTTATCGTGACCGTATCCTCCACCGCAAAGCAGCCCGTGCCGTAAACCAGATGACCGTCGCAGGAAGCTACGATAGTTTTTCCGTCCACCGTCACAGCGGTATTCTTTCCCACCGTTACCTTTGCGGGAACGCCCGGCTCCGCGGGAATGGGCTTTCCGAATATATTCATCCCCGGGGTACCCTCCGTCGGCGGAATAATATCCGCGATGATCTCCCCCCTGCGTATGGGAACAATAACGTTCAGCTCGCGGTAATTTGTAATACCGAATTCATCGCGGAGAGGTTTTGGCTTGCGGTCTCTTTCATATCGGAAATTCACCGTTCCGCTCTGCCCGCGCTTAGGCAGATCGGCTCTTGCCACGCATATAGGCGTATCATAAACGCGCGTTTTTACCATTTCCCGTATATCCAGCTCGTCGATACCGTGAACTATCCCCTTGTTCGCGAGCTCCTGCATTACCATCTCCGTGGTTATGGGTCTGCCGCCGTTCTGCGGCGCGAAAAGGATCATATTCGCCATAACGCCCTCGGGATCGCAGGTTATATCCACTCTGCCGTCGATCGGCACTATCTTCACAGCGGTTTCAACTTTCTCATTTTGATCGTTGATTGACATCTCCCCACCTCCGTCAGGACAATTGTTTAATAATAGCGGGCACGTCCGCCAGCGATTCAGCCGAAGTGTAGATCAGCGGCAGCACCTCCTCGTCCGGCTCCGTCAGATCCGGCACCATGACTGTCACGCAGCCTGCCGAGCTTGCTGCATATATACCGTTGGGGGAATCCTCCAGCGCCATACACTCCTGCGGCTTAAGTCCCAGCCGCGCCGCGGCGAAAAGATAAATATCGGGCTTAGGCTTTCCGTTCTCGACCATAGTCGCGCAGACAATATTGCTGAAATAATGCAGCAGTCCCGTCTGCTGAAGATACTCCTCCGCGCGGTTCTTATCCGTAGCCGTAGCAACGGCGGCGGGGATACGGTTTCTCTGGAGATAGCTCAGCAGCTCCTCCAGCCCGGGCTTTTTCTCCAGCCCATGCTCACGGATATGCTCCGCCATAAGCTCCATACGGCGCGAGCGGATCTTCATATAATCGAATTCCGGTCCGAATATCTCACTCAAATAAGGAATAGCGAACTTCCGTCCCAGGCTTCGGATATGTAAAGCGTGCTCCGTCTGCATGGGGAAACCCGCCTCGTTAGCCGCCTGACACCAGAACTTCACCAGCAGCTTTTCCGTATCCAGGATCAATCCGTCCAAATCAAATATAACCGCCTTAATCATACCCATAACATACCTTTCTCTAACTTATTCCGTAAAACGCCGCGATGACACAAAAAAAGAAAATCTACCGCATTGTAACACTTTAATTATAGCATAAAGTCCCGATAAAGTCAATAAATTTAAAAAATTTAACCATATTCAGGCAATAAAATTAAGAGGTAAAAGGCGAGAATATTGACAAATCTCCACACTGTCCCTCTCGCCTTCTGCCTCTTTCCGCTTACTTCTTATCCCTAAAAATTATTTCCGTTCCAGCCCCAATTATCCGTAGGCGAGTACTTCACATACACCTTGTCCGCGGGAACTCCGAGCACCTCCCCGAGAATGCGGCAGATCTCCGCGGTCATCTTCCCGCAGCCCGCCGCGGGAGCGCTCCCGTAAAGGCTGACCTCCACGAATGCTATCCTCTCGCTCTTTTCACCCTTGAAATAAAGCGAGCATTCGGGCTCGAACCCCACCATCAGCCAGCTTTCGGTTTTCCCTATCAGCTTTACCGCCTCCGCGAGCTGTGTCTTGATCTCCTGCTCCTGTTCGGGGGTGATCTCCCCCGAATACTTAGTGTTAATAAACGGCATACTTTCCTCCTGATTTAAATTTAAATTTTCCCGCAATCCGCCGTAAAAGCTCCGTTTTCCGCTTTGCGGAAAACTACGCTTCCACGGCGGATTGCGGGAAAATTCCTGCGCGGGCTTTTTGTTGCTCTTTGCGAGCGTTTCTTTGCTGCGCGGGCATCGCACTTGACCTTCTTATATTCTACACTATTCCGAGCTCTTTGTCAAGCTAAAAACAAATCCGCCGCAAAAGCGGCGGATAAAGCTCAACATAACCCGACATTATTCAAGAACGAACACTCCATCGGTAAAGCCCCATTTTATAACATTCTCATCAGCATAACTGTAACCATAACCGGCAAAACCGCCATTTTCATCTATGACCCAATCAATATAAATACCGGTATGATCTAAATTTGGAAAATATCGGGCGATATAGTCATTCACTCTCCCATATTCTTCAAAATTAACGGCAACCAGTTCCTCCAATTCATCCTCCGGATAATCGCTGAAATCCAGAACACAGTATTTAACAGGGTCGTCGCATACAGTCTGAATAGTTTTCTCTTCGGTGACCTCAATGTAAAAGTCCTCGTCTTTAACTCCATTTACCGTGTGATAGTACCTACCAACAGGTATTTCCACCTCCATAGGCGGCAAATCTTCTTCTGCTAACTCGCTGACTTCCTCGGTCTGATTTTTGGCTAACATAACCGCACCCGTGCCAACAGCACATACACATAAAAAGCCTACAATGCCGGAAAAAATAACTTTTTTCATAATAAAATCCTCTCAAAAAACAGTTTCAAATCAATCTTTAGCATACTTGTGGTTCTCATATTCAATAGTAATATAAGGTGTTCCTAAGGGTACCTTAGCATTTACGGTAAATTCCTGCTCATAGGTCGAAAGTGCCACCCCATCGGCAGTACATCTCCTAATGCTTGAAGCATATGCCGTAAACTTTGTTGGCCCCATTGAAAAATCAGTCACCGTCCCACGAACATACTTATCAAAGGCATAGGAATAACAAAAAGCAAAGAATGTAGCAACTACCTCACCGTCAAAAACCGTGCTTTTTCCCAAGTTTATAAACGCCTCGCTGTTTTGAGTATCATGATACACTCCCAAATATCCCTCATTTATGTTGTCTTCCGATGCGGCAAAAACGGGAAGCGAAAAATTGGTGATGACGAAAACCACCGCCAAGACAAATGCCAAAACTTTAGACGATTTCATATTTTACCTCCATTTTGTTAAAATTGTAATATGTATTATTTTACCATACCTAAAGC
>CAMWLH010000107.1 GCA_947175045.1 uncultured Clostridia bacterium
CACTATTGATCCGAGCGTTTCGTGTATCAGAAAATAGCGTAGTATCTGCGGCAGCGTCGCACCCAAAGATTCCGCCGCTTCCAGAATGCCGGGGCTTACCTCCAGCAGGCTGTTCTCGAAAAGCCTTGCCAGATACGGACTGATATACACGACCAGCGGAACAAGTGCCGCTTTGCTGCCGATCGTTGTTCCAATGATCGCTCTTGTGAGCGGCATTATCGTTACCAGCAAAATAACGAACGGAACGCTTCTCACAACGTTTATGTAGAAATTGACCACTCCGTAAACGATTCGATTCTCAGCAAGTCCGTCCTTACGGCAAAGCACCAGAACCAGCGCCAAAGCAAATCCAACGACAGTCCCGAACAACAGCGACCAGCCGACCATATAAAGCGTCTGACCTCCGCAGAGCAATAGCCTTTCGACGGTCACATTAAATATCTTTGAGCTCATCAGTTCACCTCCAAACGTTCACGCAGCACTCCGTTGGCTTCTATCTCCCTTTCGGCTTCAAGAATACTTTCTTCCGCACCTATAAGCTGTAAAATAAATACGCACATTACGTTCTCCTGAAGCTCCTGAACGTTTGCGCCGAGAATGTTCACGACAATTCCCTCCACGCGGCATATATCCGAGATCACGGGGCGCTTTACGCTTGAACCTATAAACTTCAGGCGCTCAACGCTGAAATGCGCAGTTTGCTCCTTTACAAGACTTATTATGCTTTCGGGAATACGGTCGTTTACAACAGTGCCTACAAATTTTCGCGTTATCTCGGCTTTTGGGCTCCCAAACACCTCAAGCACGCTCCCCGTCTCGACGACTTGCCCGTTTTCCATGACCGAAACTTTATTGCATATCATCTGAACCACCTGCATCTGATGAGTTATCAACAGAACGGTAACACCCATTTCACGGTTCACTCTTTTCAGCAGCTTCAGAATGGATTCGGTAGTCTGCGGATCGAGAGCGCTCGTAGCCTCGTCGCAAAGCAGCAGATCAGGATCGGTGGCAAGCGCTCTCGCAATGCCGACGCGCTGTTTTTGTCCGCCCGAAAGCTGATTTATGTACACGTCCTTTTTATCCTCCAGACCCACGAACCGCAGTACCTCATCCACCTTTTTCTTTATCTGAGCCTTTGGGGTTTTCTCAAGTATAAGCGGTAAAGCCACATTGTGAAAAACCGTCTTGGACTCCAGCAGGTTAAATTTCTGAAAAACCATTCCGATATGTCTGCGCATTATGCGAAGCTCGGATTTATTAAGTCCGTTCAGCTCTTTTCCGAAAACCGTAACTTTTCCGCTGTCGGGCGTTTCCAGTCCGTTCACCAAGCGTATGAGTGTGGATTTACCCGCCCCGGAGAAACCGATTATTCCGTAAATATCGCCTTTTTTGACCCGAACACTCACGCCTTTCAGTGCCTCGACCTTTCCGTTTTTCCCGTTAAAGGTCTTGTTTACATTATCAATTTGTACCAAACAAATCACCTCATATATAAATTCAATATGGAAGCAATCGTGTCCGACATCGATTTGATTTGATCATATCGATCAGCTCCTTTCCCAAATGTCACTTTATTTTACAACATTTAGCCTACTTTGTCAATATGTTTTATAGGAATTAAGAAAATTTGCCGTTATATATAAAATTAGTATATAATGTTGATTGATTTTATATGTAATTAACAGCTTTTGTTTTTTTACAAAAAAATCCTTGACAAGAGGATAAAAAAGTGATATAATCAAAAACATATTAAACCTATCGAAAAAATAGGCATATATTTGGATTCGGGAGGTGAACCCATATGATCAAGTTAAAAAACATCTGCAAAACCTATATGTTGGCGGGACAGCCCGTTGAAGCTGTAAAAAATGTTACGCTCACTATTAACAACGAAGACATATTCGGTATCATCGGATTTTCGGGCGCGGGAAAATCAACGCTCGTGCGCTGTATAAATCTGCTGGAGCGCCCTACGTCGGGACAGGTGCTTATAGACGGAAAGGATATTACTCAATTTTCGGCTAAAGAGCTGAGAGCGGCACGGCGGAAGATCGGAATGATATTTCAGCACTTCAATCTTATGCCGTCGCGGACTGTTCTGGACAACGTTGTCTACGCGCTGCGCGGAAGCGGGCTTTCCCGTGCGCAGATGCGCGAAAAAGCATTGAAACTGCTCTCGCTTGTGGAGATCGCGGATAAGGCGGAAGCGTACCCGAGCAACCTTTCGGGCGGTCAAAAGCAACGTGTCGCGATTGCGAGAGCGCTCGCCAACGACCCTGATATCCTGCTCTGCGACGAGGCGACGTCGGCGCTCGATCCGCAGACCACAAAACAAATCCTCTCGCTGCTGAAAAAGCTGAACGCGGAATTCGGAATCACGATTGTGCTGATAACGCACGAAATGGCGGCGGTAAAGGAGATATGCAGCCGCACGGCGGTAATGGATCACGGCAGCGTAATCGAGGAGGGAGAAACATTCTCGGTTTTTGCCGACCCACAGGCGAAACTGACAAAAGATTTTATAGCCACTACGTCAAATCTCAAAAAGATACACGCTCTGCTTGAGGATTGCCCCGCCGCCGTTCCGCTGAACGAAAACGATATTGTGGTAAAGCTGACTTACACCGAACGGAGCGTTTCCGAGCCGCTGATCTCCGCGGTCACGCAGAAGTTCGGGGTGCTGCTGAACATCGTATTCGCCGACGTGGACATAGTTCAGGGAGCGCCGATAGGCGGCACGGTTGCCGTAATAAGCGGCAGCCGCGAAAAGATAACGGAAGCGGTCAAATATCTGATAGATAAAAATGTTGCGGTGGAGGTGATAAAAGGTGGAGCTGCTTAACAGGATAATTCCCAACGTAATGGCGGATACCGGCAGACTGTTCGACAGTGTACTGGCGACGCTGCAAATGACCGTATGGTCGGGCGCGGTGATGCTTGTGTGCGGTCTGACGCTCGGTATCGTGCTGACGGTGACAAAGGACGGTGGAATAATGCAGCAAAAAGCCGTGTATCACGTTCTTGACAAGATAATAAATATCTGTCGCTCGGTTCCGTTTGTAATTTTTATCGCGATACTGCTTCCCGTAACAAAAGCGATAATGGGAACGAAGATCGGTGTGCGCGGCGTTATCGTTCCGCTGGTGGTAGCGTCCGTACCGTTTTTCGCGCGGCAGGTTGAGACCGCTCTCGCGAACGTCGGGCACGGTCCGGTTGAGGCGGCGCAGTCAATGGGCAAAAGTCCGCTGTCGATAATTTTCACCGTACTCCTGCGCGAAAGCATTCCGTCTATCGCGCGCGGCACGACGATAACGCTGATAAACCTCATAGGTCTTACCGCGATGGCGGGCTATGTCGGTGCGGGCGGTCTGGGAGATTACGCGATAACCTGGGGCTACAATTACGGACATTACGATATAATCTGGGTGTCCGTGCTGTTTGTGATACTGATAGTTTCGGTAATTCAGTTTATCGGAAATCTTATCGCAAAGAAAAATACACATTAACGTAAAAAAGAGAGGACATACATATGAAAAAGTTGATTAGATTTGCGGCGCTTGCAGTCGCTGTAACATTGCTGTTTACCACGCTTGCGGGCTGCTCAAAGAGCGAAAACGCGGTTGTCAAGCTGGGCGTTACGGGCGCGGTATATGAGGATCTGTGGAAACCGACTATAGAAAAGCTGGCGGAAGATGGAATTACGGTGGAGCTTGTGCAGTTCTCCGATTTCTCGCTGCCGAATAACGCGCTTAATGGCGGTGATATCCAGATGAACGCATTCCAGCACTACGCTTATTTTGATAACGACAAGAGCACAAACGGCTACGATATTTCGATTTTGACCGACACATTCGTTATCGCAATGAATATTTTCTCAAAGAATTACTCCAAGGTCGAGGATATCCCCGAAGGAGGCAAGGTCGCCGTGCCTAACGACGCGACTAACTACGGACGCGCGCTTATTCTGCTGCGCGACGCGGGATTGCTCACTCTCGGCGAATACGAGAGAACTCCCTCCTCCGCGGACATCACCTCGTCCAAGGTGGAACTTGTCGAGGTCAACGCGAGCATGACATATCAGTATGTTGACGACAGCGAGATCGCGGCTGCGGTCGTGAACGGAAACTATGCCGCAAGCTACGGGGTCGACCCGAGCACGGCTATCTACTATGAAAACGTCGATCTGAGCAATAAGAGCTTCGTGTGCGTTATCGCCGTAAAGTCAGAGGATATTGACAACGAAACATACAAAAAGGTCGCGGAGGCATTCTGCTCCGCCGATACCGAAAGGTTTTTCGAGGAGAACTACAAGGGCTTCTTCATTCCCGCGTGGAACGCACAGTAAGGGGACGGCATTATGGATTGGCTGCGTGAGATCATTGGTGATGAGAGCCGCGTTATCACCGAAAGAATTGACGAAAAATATTTAAGTGACACGCTCGGACGGCTCAAGGGGAACGCTTCGGCGCTGGTGTTCGTCAGGAGCACCGGGGAGGTCAGTGAGATACTTCGAGCGGCTCACGAGCGGCGTATTCCCGTTACTCCGCGCGGCGCGGGAACAAATCTTGTAGGCTCGACCGTTCCGGAGGATGGCGGGATAATTCTCGATTTTTCGCTGATGGACCGCGTTCTGGAGCTTGACAGATCCACTATGACCGCGACCGTCGAGCCGGGAATCTTGCTGCAAGATCTTCAGAAATATGTTGAGAGCGAGGGCTTTTTCTACCCTCCCGACCCGGGCGAAAAGCAGTCTACTATCGGCGGAAATATCAGCTCCAACGCGGGCGGAATGAGAGCCGTGAAGTACGGCGTTACGCGGGATTATGTGCGCGGACTTGAGGTCGTTCTCGCGGACGGAACCATTATGACAGTAGGCGGAAAAAACGTCAAGGACGCGAGCGGACTGTCGCTGAAAAATCTGTTTATCGGCTCGGAGGGAACGCTCTGCGCCATTACGAAATGCATACTGAAGCTCATCCCCAAGCCCGAATTTTCAATGTCGGCGCTCATACCGTATCCCGACCTTGACAGCGGAATAAGCAGCGTGCTGGAAATTCTCCGCGCGAATGCGAACCCTACCGCCGTGGAATTTATCGGGCGCGATGTCGCAAAGCTCGGCGAGGATTTTTCGGGTGTAAAATATCCCCGTCCCGACGCGGGCTCGTATATCCTGCTTACCTTTGACGGACGGCGCGAGGAAGTCGAAGATAACGTAAAACGCATTCGCGGGCTTGCTCTGAATACGGGTGCAATGGAGTATATTCCGCTTGATGACCCCGATTACGCCGCCGATATCTGGAAAGTCCGCGGAGCACTCGTCAAGGCGGTCGAGGCTACTTCGGAACAGGAGCCTGTGGATATCGTCGTGCCGATAAGCAGGACAGCAGAGTTTATCCGCTACGTCAAGGACGTTGAAGCTAAAACCGGTGTGCGCATGGTCAGCTTCGGTCACGCAGGCGACGGGAACGTTCATCTGTGCGTAGTACGCGGGGAACGCGGCGAGGAGGAATGGCGCGAAAAGCTGCACGAGGTAATGGCGCAGATCTACAAAAAAGCCTACGAGCTTGACGGAGTGACTTCGGGCGAGCACGGTATAGGAGTATCAAAACGTGAGTATTTTCTGCGTGAAACGCACCGTGAGAACCTTGCCGTGATGAACAGTATCAAGGACGCGCTCGACCCTCTGCACATACTGAACGACAAAAAATCTTATATTCTTTCGGGGGAGAATGACAATGCCTGAATTATCAAAACGAACGGCGACCTTTACCGATTCGGTGATACGCCGTATGACGCGGATATCTCTACAATACGGCGCGGTGAATTTGTCGCAGGGTTTTCCCGATTTTGAGCCGCCGCGGGAGATACTCGACCGCCTTGCCGAGGTAACACGCGAGGATTTTCATCAATATTCTATAACATGGGGCGCGCAGAATTTCCGCGAGGCGCTCGCGGAGAAGCAGTCTCGGCTAATGGGCAGAACGATCGACCCGAACTCGGAGATCGTTGTCACCTGCGGCAGCACCGAGGCCATGATGGCGGCAATGATGACCGTCGTGAACCCCGGAGACAAGGTGATAGTTTTCTCGCCGTTTTATGAGAATTACGGTGCGGACGCTATTCTTTCGGGCGCTGAACCCATTTATGTTCCGCTGAATCCGCCAGAATTTGATTTCGACCGTGATACCCTGGAAAAGGCGTTTATGCAGCACCCCAAGGCGCTTATTCTCTGTAATCCGTCAAATCCGTGCGGAAAGGTATTCGCCTATGAGGAGCTGAAATTTATTGCGGAGCTTGCGGAAAAATACGACGTTTTTGTAATTACCGATGAAGTGTACGAGCATATCGTCTACGAGCCTAACAAGCATGTTTATTTTTCGTCGCTGCAGAATATGCTCGAGCGGACGATATCCTGCTCGTCGCTCTCAAAAACCTATTCGATTACGGGTTGGCGGTTGGGGTATATAATCGCTCCGCCGCATATTATCGATGCGGCGAAAAAAGTCCACGATTTTCTTACCGTCGGCGCTGCCGCTCCGCTTCAGGAATCGGCGGTAGTCGGACTGAAATTCGGCGATGAATATTACAGGGAACTTCAAGAGAAATACACCGCAAAACGCGATCTGTTCCTAAAAGGACTTGACGATCTAAAGATAGCTCATACAACCCCGCAGGGAGCATACTACATACTTCTGGATATCTCCGAATTCGGCTTTGAGTCCGATTTGGAATTCTGCGAGGTGCTTGCCCGTGACGTGGGAGTGGGAGCTGTTCCCGGGTCAAGTTTCTTCCGCGAGCCGGTAAACGATCTTATCCGTCTTCACTTCGCCAAAAAGGACGAAACACTGAACAATGCACTGAACCGTCTTGCCGATCTGAGGAAAAAGATCATACCGAGAAAATAAAAACAAGCGAGAGAGCCTTTGTGCTTTCTCGCCTTCTGTTATAACACATATTGCGT
>CAMWLH010000108.1 GCA_947175045.1 uncultured Clostridia bacterium
AGCTTCAGCACAGCCATAAACGCCTCCTGCGGCACCTCTACCGTTCCGAAGGCTCTCATGCGCTTTTTGCCCTCCTTCTGCTTTTCCAGCAGCTTTTTCTTTCGCGTGATATCGCCGCCGTAGCACTTCGCTAGAACGTCCTTGCGCAGCGCCTTTATGGTCTCGCGGGCGATTATCTTGCCGCCCACGCAGGCTTGTATCGGTATTTCAAAAAGCTGCCGCGGGATATGCTCCTTCAGCTTTTCTGCCATTCTGCGCGCCCGCTCGTAAGCCTTGTCGGCGTGAACGATAAAGCTCAGAGCGTCGATAACGTCGCCGTTCAGCATTATATCCAGCTTTACCAGCTTGGAAGCGGCAAATCCCATCATCTCATAGTCATAGCTTGCATAGCCGCGGGTGCGGGATTTCAGCGCATCAAAGAAATCGTACACTATCTCGTTCAGCGGCAGCTCATAGTGCAGGTCGACTCGGTTGGTGTCGATATACTTCATATCCTTGAATACTCCGCGTCTGTTCTGGCACAGCTCCATAATATTCCCCACATAATCGCTCGGAGCATATACGTGGGCGTTCACCATCGGCTCGTATGCCTGAGATATCTCGGCGGGGTCGGGGTAGTTGGTGGGGTTGTCTATCATCTTCACCGTGCCGTCGGTAAGCTCTATTTTATACACAACCGAGGGAGCGGTGGTGATTATATCCAGATTATACTCGCGCTCTATGCGCTCCTGAATTATCTCCATATGGAGCAGTCCAAGAAATCCGCAGCGGAAGCCGAATCCCAGCGCCACAGAGCTTTCGGGCTCAAAGCTCAGCGAAGCGTCGTTCAGCCTTAATTTTTCCAGAGCGTCGCGCAGATCGACATATTTTGCCCCATCGGCGGGGTAGATGCCGCTGAACACCATTGGATTTACCTCACGGTAGCCCGCCAGCGGCTCGGCGGCGGGTTTTGCCGCGTTTGTAACCGTATCGCCGACCTTTGTGTCGCCTATGGATTTTATCGAAGCGGCGATATATCCGACTTCTCCCGCCGAAAGACCCGCGCAGGGAACAAGCTCGGTAGCTCCCATATACCCTGTTTCCACCACAGTAAATTCCGCTCCGCTTGCCATCATGCGTATTTTGTCGCCCGCTTTTACGCTGCCCTCTTTTATCCTCACATAAACTATTACTCCCTTATAGCTGTCGTAATAGCTGTCGAATATCAGCGCCTTGAGCGGCGCATCGGAGTCGCCCTTGGGTGCCGGGATAGCCTCCACGATACGCTCCATGACCGCGTGGATATTTATGCCCATTTTCGCGGATATCTCGGGAGCGTTTTCCGCTTCAATACCGATAACGTCCTCTATCTCCCGCTTTACCTCATCGGGGTGAGCCGAGGGAAGGTCTATCTTATTGATGACGGGTACGACTTCAAGGTCGTTTTCCACCGCCAGATAAGTGTTGGCAAGCGTCTGTGCCTCTATGCCCTGCGAAGCGTCCACGATAAGAATAGCGCCCTCACAGGCTACCAGCGAACGCGAAACCTCATAATTGAAATCCACATGACCGGGGGTATCTATCAGATTGAAAATATAGTCCTCCCCGTTGTCCGCTCTGTATTTAAGCCGTACGGCGCGCGCCTTTATGGTTATTCCGCGCTCCCTCTCGATATCCATATTATCGAGAAGCTGCTCCTCCATATCCCTGAGCGCCACCGTTTGAGTCTGCTCAAGTATCCTGTCCGCAAGGGTAGATTTTCCGTGGTCTATATGCGCTATAATGCAAAAATTCCGTATTTTCTCCATATTTCACCTTTTCTTTAACTCTCAATTCGTTTATGTGTTACCGTTGATATGACCCTTTTACCTTTTAACTACTGTGATATTACAGTTTTGGTCACTGAATATAGTCTGAACCATAACCGATACCCTATCCCAGCTCAGTCTGTCTAAGCCACAACCTATCAATGGCATTGCTATATTCTCAATGTTATTCATTTTAATTATATCCGCTAATTTTGTTAAAGCTATTTCTAATGTCCGGTATGTGGGTTTATGAAAATATCTCTCTTTAGTTACTAAATTTATTATAGAATCTACAATAATAGCATCGCCGCCAATATTATTCTCTTTATACCAAGACAGGTAATTTGGGTTATATAGTTTAAGCTTTCTTTTTACATCATATCGTCTATCAAATTCAAGCGCTATTCCTTTACCCAAAGCAAAGTCTGCACTTATGCAGTGTGCCAAAAAAGCTCGACTGTAATAATCAAATAGATTCCCATAAATCTCTTGATATGTCAATCTTATTCCTCCTTTTAATATCATTTATACGCCTCAGCAATGTTTGTGGAGTCTGAAAGAAGGCAATTGTGCGGTGTCGCCTTAGATTGTTAAAATGTTTAACCGTCCTCATTGTATTCATTGTCAAGATACCATTCGATTTTCTCCAGCTGCTCGACCAACTCCTTCTCGGACTCCCACTCAGGTAAATCAAATTCCTTATAGTTATCATTTTTGAGAAGCTGCCTTACAACGTACAGGTCATTTTTTCGGGAGGTCGTGCTCTCCTTGTAATCCCTCAGCGGCGCGAACACTCCGTACTGCCCCTCCAGTCTGTACAGCACGAACTCTCCGAACTGCACCGCCGTCAAGCCGTTCCCCTGCATGATATATTTCACCGTTGTGTTTTCCATATTCAAAGCGGGTTCATTCAGCACGAAATACGCTATCGGTTCGGCTCTCAGGTGAGCATTGTTGTGCTCTCCCGCAACGTTGTCGTACTTTTCCTCATCATAAGTGAAATCTCCGCCGTATACATAATAATAGCTGCTGGGATTCTGATAGCACTGCACAACCTTAAACTCATATTCCCCATATTCCTTGTCGTACACCGTATCATTTGGCGCATAAAATATCCCTATTACCCACTTGATAAGCAACGCGAATATCCCCGTCGATACCAGCACTATAAGCATCGGCAAGCATTTCAAAAACAATTCCTTAGCTTTCGACATTATACTTCAACAGCTCCCGCCCCTCAAAATCCTTTATCGTAAACTCTCCATTTTGATACACCATATAGCTGTGCGGATTATTCTCCTTCGGCAGCGACACCGACCCGTCGTTAAGGCAGTGAACACCGTTTACAAGCTCCGCCTTGAATATATGCGTATGCCCGTTTATCAGCACGTCCCCTCTTTTTAGCGGAGGAAGATTTTTGGGATTATAATGATGTCCGTGGGTCAGAAAAAAAGTATGTCCCTCCGCGCAGATCAGCGCGTAATCCGCCAGCACGGGGAAATCCAGCACCATCTGATCCACCTCTGTGTCGCAGTTGCCGCGAACGCATATTATCTCCTCTTTCACAGCGTTAAGCATGGATATCACACCCTTGGGGTCGTGGCCCTCGGGCAGACTGTTGCGCGGCCCGTGGTAAAGAATATCACCCAGCAGACAGAGCTTCTCCGCGCCCTCCGCGCGGTAAGCGAGTATCATTTTTTCGCACCACAGCGCCGAACCGTGGATATCCGAGGCAAACATAAGTTTCATAAGCTACTCCTTTTTTCAGAGCAATTGAACGTGATGTGCTAAGGCTGCCGCAGAGTTTTTTTCAGCACGATCTCCCCGCCGTTCATTTCGCCGTTTTCTTTAAACCCGAATTTGTGATACAGACCGAGCGCAGAGGTGTTGCTCTCCTTGGTGGAAAGCGTTATTTCGTCCGCGCCATTCACCCTGAAATATTCAATTATCGCTTCAAGAGCCGCGCTGCCGTAACCCTTGCCCTGAAAGCTCTCGCCTATCATCAGCCGCCACAGCCAGTACCTGTCCGGGTCGTCGTTTATTTCGTCAAAAGCGAACATTGTAAAGCCCACCATCTGTCCGTCCGCATAAACCGCAAACGGACGCGCGATTTCGGGAATTCCCTCCGCTTCCTTCAGCGAATCGGCGTTCGGGGAGATATATTCAGCCTGCTCCGCCGAGACCGCCAACGCAATGCACTCTTCCCTGTTTAAATCATTGATCTCTCTAAGCTCAGCCCTCATATCATTTCTCCTGATTTAATAAATTCAAAATTTTTGAAATTTCATGCGTCGACATTGCGTGGCAAATCAGCTTTTCTATAAGCTGCGTAATATCCTGCACGGGCGGCACTCGCCGCGTTTTTGAGTGTCCCTTTGCCTGCTTGATTTCGGATCTGCTTTTTTCAACGTGAACTTTTCCGCTCTACGGATTCAAATATGTGCCGAAATAATATGAACCCCCATACATCGCCAACTGTCACATTGCTCCCATCAGCCGCATTATCAGTTCGGTGACAAACACCCCCGCGCAGGCACAGACCGCCACGGTAAGAAGCCCCTTTTCCAGAAGCGCCAACACTATTGCCGCCGCACAGCCCACAGCCGCACTGATCACCGAGCCGCTGCTGTAAAAGATCGCGGGCACCGTCATCGCGCTCAGAACGGCATACGGCACATAATACAGGAAATTCAGAGCGAATTTCGACTTGATTTTTTTGCGGAACGCCGCTAACGGCAGCATTCTTATAAGATAAGTAACGACCGCCATCACCGCGATGCTCACACACAGATATTGAAAATCAGCCATTTTCCGCCTCCCCGTCATCTCCGATATCCCTCGGAAACAGCACCGCGCCCAGTGAAGCCGCGATAACGGTGCAGATTATCACCGAGATACCCGAGGAGATACCCCCGAACAGCGGAATAAAATATATCGCACAGCTTAAAAGCGCCGCGAGAACCGCCGTGAACAATATCCCGCGGCTCTTTTTGGCGGGAGGGATAACGATCGCGATAAACATTCCGTAAATAGCTATCCCCAGCGCGGATTTTATATAATCGGGAAGAATTTCACCGAGAAAAGCTCCCGCCGCCGTGCCTCCCGCCCAGAATATGTATGGAAGCGTTATCAGTCCGTACATATAGCGGCTTGACACCGCACAGGGCTTTCCCGCCGCCACCGCGAAAATCTCGTCGGTTATCCCGAACGCGGATATTATCCTGTGCGGCAGCGTATACTTTCTGTCGAGCTTCTGTGAGAGCGAAAGGCTCATCAGCGCGTACCTAAGATTTATTATAAGCTGCGCCAGCGCCATTTCCGCATAGCCGCCGCCCGCCGCGATTATACCTATTCCCGCGACCTGTCCCGCGGAGGTGAGATTGGTCATCGAAATAAGCACCGCCGCAATGGGCGGGATACCCATTCCCACCGCGGTTATCCCGAACGTAAACGACACCGACAGATACCCCAGCGCTATCGGCAGTCCGTCTCTGAAGCCTCTCGAATATCGCGAGGCACTGTCGCGTCCGGTTCCGCTTTCGATATTTTCCGACATTTTTTACTCCGTAAAATAAAAATTTCCTCAAATAATGTACTATTAAAAGCGACTTTCGCACCGCGCGGAACAAGTCTGCGCCAGCCCGCCGCGAAAACTCCTCTTAGCTGCGTTTTCACAGCGGCTTGCAAAATTTGCCGCTCCGTTTATTTTACCACATTTCCTCGTTGATGTCAAGTTAGAACCAAGAAATAAGAGGTAAGATGTGAAAAATCTTACCTCTTACCTATATCAAGCCTTTTTATTCATCTTATAGATATGGGATACTATCGCCATTTCGCGCCCCGTGCTGTATGCGCTTTTGGTGCGCGACCGCATGACCTTTTTTGCCTCGGGAGTAGCCATTACCTGCGCCACGGTTCTCTTTCCGTCACCGGGAGTCTTTTTAGACTTCTTCTTTTTTCTGCGGGCTTTGAGCTTCTCACGCTGCTCCGCGCGCTTTTCCCTTTCGTACTTCTTAGCCTTGGCAAGGTCGCGGTTGACCTTATTCACCTCTGCAACAGTGGGCAGGCGGTTGTATTCACCCGAGCGGGTAAACTCATTTATCTCATCGTTCAGAGCCGCATTCAGCCCCGCGATACCGCTTATGCCTCCACCGTTCTTGGCTGCCTTCTTAAGCTCCGACAGCGCCGACAGAGCGTTGGAGAGCCGCATACCGTTCACCTGATCCTTGGTGCGGCAGCTCTTCAGCGTATATCGGTATATCCTGCGCTGTGTCTCCTGCTGCTGATACTGCGAAAATGTATTCGGGTCACGTTTTGCGAGATACTGCTGCTCCGCGGGGGTGAGCTTCTTTCCCATATACAGCTTGGTGCGTATAGAGCTTAAATTGGAATCGTTAGCCTTGTCGTACTCCTTTTCCCCGAACAGCGAGTCTATCTTCTCCATCTGCTCCTTTACCATTTCGGCAATGGATTTTTTGGCTTCCTCCTCGCCGTTTCTGGGGTCGGTCTTTTCGGTTTCCTGTGTATTATCCGCGGCGTTCTGCGACGTTGCGTTCAGTGCACTTTTAAGAGCTTCCGCACCCTTGTCAGCGTTTCCGTACAGAGTCTCCTCCGCGCTGCGAACCGCCTTTTCCGCGTCGCTGACCGCCTCGCGTATCTGCGCCTTGAAGCTCTCCGCGTTTGACCGCTTGAAGCTGTCGCGCTTTCCCGCCGACAGATCTCCCGACTCCTTTTTGAGCTCTATCTTCTGTTGCGCGTTGTAAGACTTAACATAATCCCCAACCTTGCCAATACTCATAATATCCATAATAATCACCCTATTTTAAAAAATTCTTCACGCGGGCACAGAGCTTTACCGCGTAAGCAAAACATTGCTTTCCACGAACGCTGCTTTTGCCGCCCCGATTACCGTCTGCTTTTTTAACCGCGCAAAAAAGCTGCAATTAGATATACTTTTATATTATATCGTCACTTTTACGGAAAACTTTAGCAAAAAAGCGAAAAAAATTACTGCGGCAAAAATGCGCCGCAAAGCGGCGCACCGAAAATTATTGTCCCTCTCCCTTGGCAAGCAGCATTCTGTCGTTGTTGATCTTTGTGCCGC
>CAMWLH010000109.1 GCA_947175045.1 uncultured Clostridia bacterium
TTGGCTATCATCTGCGGTCCCACTATTATATCGTATTCGCCCTCCGCGAACGCCTTGAATTTGCGCTCAAAAGCGTTCTTGGTAGCAGTCGTATCCGCGTCCATGCGCAGCACGCGCGCCTTGGGGAACATTTCGGATATCTCGTCCTCAATGCGCTGCGTACCCGTTCCCAGCATTGTAAAAAATTTCCCCGAGCATTTCGGGCACACCTTGTCAGCTCTCCTTTGAAAGCCGCAGTAGTGACATATCAGACTGTCGTTTATCTTATGATATGTAAGCGGCAGCGAGCAGTTGGGGCATTCCGCGGGAGCTCCGCAGGACGCACAGCGGACGCTGGTGTGGTATCCCCGCCTGTTAAGCAGCAGTATTGACTGCTCCCCTCGGTCAAGGTTGCTTTGAAGCTCCTGTATGAGCGTCATGCTGAACGATGAGGTATTGCCGTTTTTAGCCTCCTCACGCATATCCACCATATACACCTCGGGCAATACCGCGTTATTGTAGCGCTCGTCCAGCTCAAACAGGCTGTAGCGTCCCTTTTTGGCGTAATAGCAGCTCTCAAGCGACGGAGTAGCCGAAGCGAGCAGCAAAAACGCGTTATGCGCGAAGCATCGCTGCTTGGCGACGTCCCGCGCGTGGTAGCGCGGAGCGCTCTCGGACTTGTAAGTCCCCTCGCCCTCCTCGTCTATCACCACTATCCCGAGATCGCTCACGGGAGCAAAGATCGCGCTGCGCGTTCCTATAACTATGCGCGCCTTGCCCTCTTTTATGCGGCGGTACTCGTCCGCGCGCTCACCCAAAGAAAGACTGCTGTGCATTACCGCGACCTCTCCGCCGAAAAGGCGGCGGAATCTCCCCACCATCTGCGGAGTGAGCGATATCTCGGGAACGAGCATTATCGCGCTTTTCCCGTTCGCCAGCGCCCTCGATATCAACTTTATGAACACCGAGGTCTTTCCGCTGCCAGTTACTCCGCGCAGCAGGGCGCATTTCGGTTCGCTGTTCTCCATCAGCTCCGCGAGACCGTCAAATATCTCGCTCTGCTTCGGGGAAAGAGTGATATCGTCGGGACTTTCGCTCGCCTCTCCGATGTGCTCCGTGCGGAACACCACGTTCTCGTACTGTTCCAGGAACCCCTTTTCCGTCAGCCGCTTCACCACCGCGGGAGTGACCGTGCAGGCGTAGCAGGCTTCCCTTACCGAGGCGCTCTCGGACTCCCGCACGAACCGCAGCACCTCTCGCTGCTTCGGGGTGAGCTTAACGCCATCGGGAGGATTTTCCGCCGCGCGAAGCATCGCCACCGTGGAATCCCCCACGCGCCTTGACAATATGTCGTCCTCGTAAAGCGCTCCCTTTTCAATAAGCGCCTTAAGAGTCTTATCGCCGTCCAGTTCCCGCTGCGCAGCTATCACCGCATCAAAGGCGGCTCTGTCCCCCGCCGACCGCAGCACCTCCGTCAGCCTGCTCTCCTCCTCGGAAAGCTCCCCTCTGAAATCGGGAGTAAGGCTGTATCGGGTTTTAAGGGAGTAGCCAAGTCCGGGCGGCAATATCGCGCGAAAAGCGTCATAATAGGTGCAGAATGTGTTGTCCCTTATCCAACGGCACAAATCAAGAAGCTCCCGTGAAACCACAGGCTCGTCATCAACAGCGCAGCGTATAGGTTTCAGACCCTCCGCGCTGCCCCGTTCCACCGAGAACACCAGCCCTACGCGCTTTCTGTTTCCGCGCCCGAATGGCACGACCACCCTTACTCCCTCCGAAACGCTGCCGCGAAGATGCTCAGGTATCTCATAACCGAAGAGCTTGTCAAACGCATAAAGCGTACTCTCCACCGCGACCTCCGCTATCAGCCGCCCCGAAGTCAGCTCCTCCATTTAATCCTCACCCTTGATCTCTTTTACAAGCTCCGCGTTTCTGCCGCGCCGCAGCTTTTCAGCCCGCATTACCGCTATGATATCGTCCACCGCCTTGTCAAGCTCGCCGTTTACAATAAGATAATCGTAGTTGTCCGCCGCCTCAAGTTCGTTGCGAGCCTGCGCCAGACGCTCCTTGATCTTATCCTCTGTCTCCGTCCCTCTGTTGCGCAGGCGGCGCTCCAGCTCCGCCATGGACGGCGGCAGGATAAACACCAGGCAGCAGTCGGGAAACTGCTTTTTGATATTCATCGCGCCCTCGATCTCTATTTTAAGGATAGCGTCCTTTCCCTGCGAAAGCAGGCTGTCCACGCTTTCGCGCAGAGTGCCGTAATAATTCCCGCAGTATTCCGTATACTCCAGCACCGCGCCCTCTTTTATCATTTCCTCAAAGCGCTCCCTCGTTAAAAAGCGGTAGTGAACTCCGTCGATCTCACCCTCGCGCGGCGCTCTGGTAGTGGCGGAAACCGAATATCCGGCGCTGTCCGTCTTCCGGAGCATCAGCTCCAGAATAGTGTCCTTTCCGCACCCCGCAGGTGCGGAAACCACAAAAAGAAGTCCCTTGTCACTCATTTTCCTGATCCTCCGTTGTCTTGCCCGCAATCGTGTCGGGCTGAAGCGCGGACAGTATAACATGACCGCTGTCGCACACTATCACCGAGCGGGTCTTTCGCCCGCAGGTAGCGTCAATAGCCGTCCCCTCGTCCTTCGCCGTCTGCACTATCCTCTTCACCGGCGCAGCCTCGGGGCTCACCACCGCCACTATCCTGTCTGCGTTGACGGTGTTTCCGAATCCTATATTTATAAGCCGCATCTTTACCCCTGATTTTAAATTTTTTTGCGATCCGCCCACAGAAACTCCGCTTACGATTTCACGGCGGCTTGCGGAAAATTTCCCGTGTGGGCGTTATGTTGCTATATGCAAGTGTTGCTCTGCGCTAACGGGGCGCTTCTTGCCTCCTGCCTCAAGCAAAGCAAATATATTATTATTGTACCACACTTTCGCCAAAAAAGCAACACATAATTTCAAACATAATTATATAAAATGCAATAAATTCAAAAAAATAATTTTTTTTTATAAAATTTATTGACAATGAGAATTTAATCTAGTATAATAGTATTGGTTGCTGAAATACCACGAAAATACCGCAAAAACGGAAAAAGTTTTCTCTGATGGGAGAACAAGGAAGGGGTAAATCATGAAAATCTCCAAGTCACTCAAGGCAAAAATGCTGGTGAGGTTTCTTGTACTTATTTTTGTAGTGATAGCGATAAACGGCGCTATCGGCGCCATATTCAGCATTATCAGTGCTACATCGACGCTGGAAAAAACCATGTCGGAGACTGCGCTTGTCGCTTCCGTACAGGTTCAGAACCGTCTCGAAAAGACCCAGTCGCTTATCGCCGAGTTCGGAATGAGCAGCGATATGTTCGCCGACAAAACCGCTGAAAACAAAATGGCTTTTCTCGCAAGCAGGGCGGATCTGTACGGTCTTGTTGACTACAACTTTACCGACACCAACGGTATTGATTCCAACGGCAGGAATGTATCCTCCAACGTCTGGTTTACCAGGGCGATCGCGGGGGAAGCATTTATCGATACCCCGTCCATGAACGACAACGGGCAGTTCTTGATGTACATTGCCGCGCCCATATGCGATCCCACAAACAAAAGCGATATCTCTGGCGTGGTCTACGTCGCTGTTGACGCCTCTTTCCTTTCCGACGTAGTAAACAAAATACAGATAGGCGAGTTGGGTAATGCGTTCATAATAGACCAAGAGGGCACCTTTATAGCTCACTATGATTACAGCAAGGTAACCTCACAGGAGAGCGATATCAACGAAGCCAAAAGCGATTCCTCCTATGCAGAGAGAGCAGCGCTTGAGCAACGGGCGCTGAACCTTTCCGAAGGTGAGTCAATATATGGCACATATATGAACGGCGTATCAAGAACCTGCGTTGCCATGTCGCCCATTGCGGACACCGAGGACTGGGTAATTGGAATAACCGCCGATCAGAATGAGTTCATCGCGCAGACCATCATCACCTCTCTGATAACCACCGCGGTAGTTGCGATTATATGCCTTATTATAGCGGGGCTTTTCATTGTTGCATACACTAACGCCATCGTTAATCCGATAACCGAGATCAGCAAGGCTATGAAGAAGCTGTCCGTAGGCGACCTCAAGGTATCCGTTAAGGTCACCACCAAGGACGAGATCGGAGTTCTCGCGAGCGAGATAAACGAGACCGCAAAGAGCCTGGACGGCTATGTAAGCGAGATATCGCGTATAAGCGGGCTTATGTCCAACGGCAACTTCGACTTTAGGGAAGAGATTAACTTCCAGGGCGACTTTGTACAGATCGCAAAGGCGCTGGATTATCTGGCGGAACACTTGAGCGACGCTATGCTGACCATCAAGACCGCAGCGGCACAGGTTAACATCGGCGCAACGCAGATCTCCGAGGGTGCACAGTCGCTTGCTTCGGGAACTACCCAGCAGGCTTCATCCATCGATGAGCTCGCAAGCACCATCAACACCCTTGACGAGCGTGTAAGCACCAACGCCCGCCATGCTTCCGAAGCCAGCGCGAAGTCCAAGCTGGCAGGAGACCGTATTTCCACCTCCAACAAGCATATGAACGAGATGATCACGGCAATGGAGAATATCTCGCAGAAATCCTCCGAGATCAACAACATCATATCCACCATCGACGACATCGCGTTCCAGACCAACATACTCGCGCTCAACGCGGCTATTGAAGCGGCAAGAGCGGGCGAAGCGGGCAAGGGCTTCGCAGTAGTAGCGGACGAGGTACGCAACCTTGCGGCGAAATCCGCAGAAGCTGCACAAAACACCGCGGTACTTATTCAGCAGTCGATCGAGGCGGTAAGCGAGGGCTCGGGCATCGCCAACGACACCGCGGAAGCGCTCAACTCTGCTGTTGAGGTAGCTCACGAGGCAGGCGAGCTCACCAACGAGATCGCGATGGCCTCCGGCGAGCAGGCAGAGATGATAAAGCAAGTAAACCTCGGTATCGACCAGATATCCGCGGTCGTTCAGACCAATGCGGCTGCCGCTCAGCAAAGCGCGGCTTCCGGCGAGGAGCTGAACAGCCAGGCTGCAGAAATGGAACAGTTGACCGCAAGATTCACTCTCCGCGAGACATAATGATGTTTTTAAAGGCTGCCCGAGCGGGCAGCCTTTTTGTATATTAAGCTATTTATAAAATGCCGGGAAAAGTAAATAATTTCAAAATTCCCGCAATTGCGCTCCGTTCAGCGCGATTACGGAAAGCGGTCTTTGTTTGTCATTTTGCAAACAAAGATTTTTTTGAATTTTCCCCTGCGTGGATTATATGTTGTTATACTTTTAAATATAAAGCAATCTAGCGATATTCCCGCCAAGAATATCCTCCTGCTCCTTATCGCTCAGCGGCAGAGCACGGAATCTCTTAAGCTCCTCCGCCGCGCCCCAAAGCGGATAGTCTGTTCCCCAGAACACCTTGTCCGCGCCTATTTTTCGTATCAACTCCGCAGCGCGCTCGGGTGTCAAAGCATAAAGCGAGCTGGAGCAATCCGCGTATATCCCCGAGCCTGCGAATATCTCCGCGCCCCTTTCCCACAGCGTCCAGCCTGCCAGATGAGCCGCGATCACCGTGAGCTTCGGGAACCTCTCGACTACCCTCATCAGCCGCTCGGGCGCGGAAAAATCATACCGCGGGTCGCCGATATGGAACAATATCGGCAGACGTCCCTCCGCCGCTTCATAAATGGCATAAGCCCGCTTTTCATCAAGGTTGAAGCGCTGAAAATCGCTGTGCAGCTTGATCCCCTTAAGCCCCAGCGAAATTATCCTCTCCGTTTCTCCTGCGATATCCTCAAAATCGGGGTGCATAGCGCCAAAACCTATAAGCCTGTCGGGATAACGTAAAACGCACTCCGAAATATAATTGTTAATGCTGCGGACCTGCTCGGGAACAGTAGCTACCGACTGCACGAGGAATTTATCCACCCCCGCCGCGGTCCCCTGCTCCAAAAGCGTACCGAGAGTTCCGTCATACTTTGCCGTTATATTGTAAAACCCGCCGATTCCCTCCGCGGCTTTATCCGCTATTTTATCGGGAAAAATATGCGCGTGAGCGTCAATTATCATTTTATACAAGCCTCCGTCACTCAAAATCCTTATACATAAGGCTGGGCTGAATGCCGCTGTTGTTCTGGTATTTTCCGCTTGAATAGGGAGAATAGTCCCCCTCAATCGTGTGATAGTATATCTGACACACCTGCGCTCCCGCGTATATCCGTATGGGCTGAATACAGAATATTTCCAGCGTCCAGTAGCCGGCGAAACTGACATCGCCAAAGCCCGCTGTTACATGTATAAACAGCCCCAAACGCCCCGTGGAGCTTCTTCCCTCAAGCATCGGAACATATCTCTCCGTGCGCGTAAACTCAGCGGTTCTGCCGAGATAAAGCCTGTTTGGCTCGAGCACAAGCCCCTCCGGCGGTATCGTCATATGCTTTACGGGATTTTCCCGCTTCATGTCCAGTTCCCTGCTTTCGTACACCAGCAATTCATCGGCAAGCGTCAGATTATAGCTGTTGGGATTGAGCCTGCTCTCGTCAAAAGGCTCTATAAAGATATTTTTATCCAATTGCTTCAGAATTTCCTGTCCCGATAAAATCATTTTTGTGCTCCTTTCATCATGTCAAAAAATATTTTAAACTATCCCGCGCTTTTTGTCAAGTCCCCATTGCCAAAACTTATTAAAAAAACGTTTCTCTACTTGACAAATTAGCGCGGCAGGTGTATAATATTGTTATGTTTTGAATAAGGAGACGGATTTTATGTGCGCAGACGATTTTGAAAGCTTGTTTGAAATTTATACTGCGGCGGAAATCAAGTCCGCTATTGACGGAATATCCAAGGAAGAACTGGCAAAGGCTCTTATGGGGGCAAGTCCCACGGT
>CAMWLH010000110.1 GCA_947175045.1 uncultured Clostridia bacterium
GCGGGAGGGGGTGATAAATTTGAAAATAGAAATCAGAAGCGCAAACGAGATACACATTTCGGGCTATGTCAACGCGGTGGAGCGGGACAGCCGCGTGCTCCCCGCTGAAATGTCAAAGCTGGCAGATTCTCCGTTTGTGGAAAAGGTAGCGGCGGGAGCGTTCCGTCGCGCGATTGAGCGCAACCCGAACGTGCGAATGCTGTTTAATCATGAGCGGGAAATCGGCTCGGTGGGCGGCGGGCAGCTTAAGCTGACAGAGGACAACATAGGGCTTCACGCCGAAGCAGTCATTACCGACAGCGAGGTAGTCGCGGCGGCAAAGCGCGGGGAGCTCCGCGGGTGGAGCTTCGGGTTTTCGGGGGCAAAGGACAGGTGGGAGCAGTACCGCGAGGGAGTTCAGCGGCGCACGCTGGAGGACTTCACCCTGGCAGAGGTGAGCATTCTCACCAAAACTCCCGCGTACTTCGGAACAAGCGTTGAACTGCGCGGCGAGGATTGCGACGTTCTCGAAACAAGAGCCTGCGACGATGCGCAGGAAGCGGTAAACACAGAAATACTCCCCGATAATTCGGATTCTTTACCGGATCGGGGGTATTTTTCAAAGCAGATCGAAATTCTGAAAATGAAAGGAGAACTTTTATGAACAAGTTAAAGGAGCTTATTGAAAAGCGCAGCGCGCTTATTTCCGAGATGGAGGAGATGGTCAAGGTCATCGAAACCGAAATCAGAGCTTTCACCGATGAGGAACTGAACGCTTACAACGCGAAAAAGACGGAGGCTGACAGCTTGACTGCTACCATCAACGCGCTTCGCGAACAGCGCACGCTCGATATCACCGAGTCCGTTTCAGACGGCTCAGAGAGCAAGGAGCAGGCGGAGGAGCGCGCTTTTGTGGAGTATCTGCGCAGTGGAAAGGCTATGGAATTAGAAACACGCGCCGACAGCAACTGGACTCCCTCGGAAAACGGCGCGGTTATTCCCTCAAGCATCGCCAACAAAATTATTGAGAAGATCGTGGAAATTTCCCCTATCTACGGGCTGGCGACAAAGTATAACGTGGGCGGCTCGCTGAGCATTCCCTATTATGACGAGAGCACGGGCAGCGTTACCATGGAGTATACGGACGAATTCACCGACGGCGACGCAAAGGCGGGAAAACTGCTGTCCATTACTCTCGGCGGATATCTCGCTCGTGCTATCTGCAAGGTGTCCAAGAAGCTGATAAACAACAGTCAGTTTGATATTCTGAGCTACGTTGTCGGCAAGGTCGCGGAGGCTTGCGTGAAGTGGATTGACGAGCAGCTTATCAACGGTACCGATAATAAAATTGAGGGACTGTCCAAGGCAAAGCAGGTACTTACCACTAAGCTGGCGGACAAGATCGAGGCGGACGAGCTGATAGAGCTCCAGGATAAAATTCCCGACGCGTACCAGGGGAACGCCATCTGGATAATGAGCCGCGCCACCCGCACCGCTATCAGAAAGCTCAAGGACGGACAGGGCAATTATCTGCTGAACAAGGACGCTACCACAAAGTGGGGGTATTCGCTGTTCGGCAAGCCCGTTTACATTGCGGACTGCATCAAGCAGGAAGCGGGAAAGCCCGCGGTGTATTACGGAGATTTCAGCGGGCTGGCAGTCAAGACGGCGGAATCGGTAAACATCGAGGTGCTGCGCGAAAAGTACGCGGAACAGCACGCGGTCGGAGTTGTGGCATGGCTGGAGATGGACGCTAAGATAGAAAACGACGAGAAGATCGCGGTGCTGAAGATGGGCGGCAGCCAGGCAGCGGCAGCTAAGGCTTAACAGGAGGCGCGTATGAAAATAAGCGAGGTAACACGGGAGATAATCAAAGACCACTGCGGAATATCCGATAATGATTCCGACGGGTTGCTGGACGTATACAGAGAAGCGGCGGTGCTTCAAATCAGCGGATACACGGGGCTTTCGCGGGAGGAGCTTGACAATTACCCCGACCTCGCTTATGCGCTGCTGGCTATCATCGGCGAGATGTTCTCCACGCGGGATATGCGGGTGGAGTATGACAAGCTGAACCCCATGGCTAAGCAAATTATGGATTTACACAGGGTGAATTTGTTATGAGAAAAATTGCGTTTAACAAGAGAATAACCCTGCTCGCGCTGGAGCCGTCGGAAGGGCGCGGAGAGCCTGCCGAAATTGCCCGCGCAACGGTGTGGGCGGATATTTCGGATATAGGGGTAACTACCAAGCTGACCGCGCTCTCCGCGGGCGAGGAGGTGTCATTTTCGGTGATTATGTGGCGAGCCGAATATAAGGGGTATACCCATGCAGAATACGGCGGCGTGCGATATAAAATCGTTGAAACGGGAGCGGCGGCAAATCCGCTTCATATAAAGCTGCTGCTAAAAAGGGGCTGATATAATGGACGTTGCGGACAGGGTGGAAAAGGCTCTGAACGGCGTTGTGAAGCTGTATGCTTCCGTTCCCGAATTTACCGACAGGAACGCTTCCGATAAATATGCGGTTTACACTATCGCGGAGACGGGCGCGGACTTTTCCGAGGGCGAAAACCGCGTAAATCAGTATTATGTTTCGGTGAATATTTTCACGCCGCAGTATGATTTCGGGCTGTATGAAAAAATAAAGGCGGCGATGTACTCCGAGGGCTTTTGCTACGCGGAGGGCGGGAACGTCCAGGACGATAAGATATTTCCCTACACTCGGCATTATTATCTTGATTTTATGGCGGTGATCGAGCGATGAGCGACTTTTTCGGAATGAACGACCTTTCGGCGGAAATTATGGACATGATAGGCGATAGCCGTAAGATGGTAAGCGAAGTTGAAAGCCTTTCCCCGACGGCGGCACGGGAATCCGCGGAGATAATCGCGCAGGAGCAACGGAGGATATTTGATAAAGCGAAATTTGAGCGTAACAAAAAAAAGCACATTTACAAGATGGTAGACTCTTCGGCGGTAAAGGTTATCGCGGGGCGCTCCCCAAAAAGTAAAACGACGGTTTTTGAGAGCGGTTTCGATATCCCAACGCTGGAGAAATACCCCGAGCTGATAGTGATCGAGTTTGGCAGACCGGGCAAATCGCCGCGGTACTCCAAAAAAACCGACAAAAACGGGCACAAAAAGGGGGATTTTCCCGAAGCGGCGCAGGTCATGCCGGTGCGCATGGGCTTTCGGGCGGCTAAGGAAAAGGCTTTCAGGCATTACGCCGAAAGGCTTATGAATAAGGCAGATGAAATTTTCAGGAGGTAATTATGAGCGAAACAAGAATTGACGGAAAGTCAAGTATTAACGTGAAAAGGCTCGTCATGTGGGGTGTGAAGAGTGACACCGACGCGGGCACGACATACGACACAGAGGTGCGGAAGTTCCTGCACCAGCTCAACAGCGCGCGGTATGTTCCCAAGGTACAGACCGCGGAGCAGTACGGCGACGGCGTAAAGGTGGAGGATTATGTCGCAAAGGACGGCGGTGAGCTGGATATAGTTATCCGCGGCTTCACCGATGGCGACAACGAATTTCTTTTCGGCGAAACAAGCAAAAACGGTACTTCCGTGTCCAACTCGGGGGATATCGTGCCGTATGTGTGCGCGGCTTACGCTACCGAGCGCCCCGACGGCAAGCTCAATCTGTACAAGTTCCCCAAGGTGAAATTCATGCCCCAGGGCGAGGACAGCAGGCAGCGCGAGGGCAGCACGGTAAACTACGGAACAGCGAATATCAAGGGCACCTATTCTCCGCTGCTTTCCAACGGCGACGACTGCTATAAGCGGCTCGCGGTCGACCCCAAGACCGACGCAGAGCTTATAACAAATTGGTTCTCAAAAGCCGATTATACGGGCGAGAAAACGACCGCGCAGAACAGCGGCGCAAGTGCGCTATCGCTTGAAAAGGCAGGCGGCGATACCGAAACGCTCCCGCCCGATGACGAGGTTGAATAATGCTGGCGGAGCTGCTGCCCCTGTCCCATGAAATACAGTTCGGAGGAGCGCGTTTGTGTCTGAGATATGACATGGATGCGCTTCTCCGATTGGAACGGGAGGGTCTTACTTTTGAAGATATTTTCGCGGAGGAAACAAGCGGAAATGTTCTGCTGAAATTCCTGCGCGCGGGACTTACGGAGGATATCGGAGAGCGGCGGGAAATAGGGCTGCTTGAAACGCTCGGAACAGCAGGGCTTTGGGCGCGTTTAAGGGCGGCGGTCACGCTGGCTTTGCCCGAGTATGACCCGCTTATAATTCCCGAGCCAAACGCCGCAAAAGGCGACGGAAAGCCCGATTACGCGCGGCTTCGGACGCTTGTGTGCGATGTAATGAAAAAGCCCGACGAGTTTTTCTGGAAGTCAACGCTGCGGGAGCTTCTGGCGCGCTGGCAGGGGTACGCGGTGGCTAAGGGATATGCTAAAGAGCCGGAGAGGGTGCAATTATTCGATACGGAGGGATATGGAGAATGATATAATGGAAAGCCGCGCGTACAAATTCGCGGAACTGGCGGCGCGTGAGGATAACCCGAAGGTCGGGCGCTATGTACGGGCGCAGGCGCGGCGATGGCTGGATATTCTTGCGGGAAAGGTCGAAGGGGTATTCATTGACGAAAAGCGCTACAAAAAGATTTGTCGTCTGCTGAAAATCATGGTACACCCCGATCTAAATTGCTCCATGTATGAGGGCATAGAGGATTACGCGATATTTTTCATTATGGCGGTATTCTGCACGCGTGAAAGAACAGCGGGTGACGAGAACCCCACCGGCGGAAATTCCCGCCCGTATTACACCACAGGGCTGCTGGAGATAGCGCGAAAGAATTTCAAGACGTTCACCAGCGCGGTTATTTTTATTATCGGGCTTCTGATCTCTCCGCGGTTTTCGCGGCTGTTCTCGGTCGCGCCCGATCTGAAGCTGTCCTCGGAGCTTAAGGTGGCAATTCAGAAGATCATCAAGTCCTCGCCTGCGTTGGAGAAGCATTTCAAGCTGATGCGCTCCGAGATACGCTGCACCATAGCGGAAACGGAATATACTCCGCTCGCCTACTCCAAGGACAAGCTGGACGGCAAACTGGCGCATATGTTCCTCGCGGACGAGGCGGGAGCCATGGACAGCTACCCGGTGGAGGCTATGCGATCCTCACAGATAACTCTCACCGAAAAGCTCGGCATTATCATTTCCACACAGTACCCTAACGACAACAACGGGCTCGATGATGAAATAGATTTCGCCAAGAAGCAGCTCGACGGGGTTTACGAAGGGCGGCAGCGGTATTTCTCGCTGCTTTTCGAGCCAGACAGCGAGCTTATCAAGGACTGGGAGACCGACGACAGAGTTATTTACCAGGCAAACCCCGCCGCGGCAAATCAAAATATTTTTGATGAGCTTCGCGAGAAGCGGGCGCTGGCTATTCTCTACGAAAACAAGCGGGAGAATTTTCTGTGCAAGCACTGCAATATCAAATATCAAAGCTTAGGCACAGAGGGATTTATTGATGTCATCAAGCTGCGTGAGTGCGCGGTCGCGGAGGATTTGAGCTTCTGGCATGGTCGTCGGGTCTGGCTGGGGCTGGACCTCTCTCTGACGGAGGACAATACCGCCGTTGCAATGGTAACTTTCGAGGACGGACGGCTTTACGCTAAGGTGTGGGGATTTCTCCCCTCGGACAGTGTGGAGAGGAAATCAGAGCAGGAAAAGGTGAACTATAAGCGGCATATTGCTGACGGGGAGTGCTTCGCCTGCGGCGACGAGGTCATTGATTACGGCTTTGTGGAGCGCTTCATTTTATCGCTGCGCGAAAAATACGGCGTTGAAATTATGCAGTGCGGCTATGACCGATTTAATGCTGTGTCAACAGTTCAGAAGCTGGAAGCGGACGAAAGAAATCCTGTTGAATGTGTGGAAATAAAGCAGCATTCAAGCGTTCTCCACCCCGCCACAAAGCTGCTTAAGGAGAAGATTTTAAGCGGAGAATTCCGCTACGATGAGAACAAGCTCCTTGAAATAAATTTCCAGAATGCCCGATGCACTGAGGACACCAACCTCAACAAGTACGTCAACAAAAAGAAGTCCGCCGGCAAAGTGGATATGGTGGTGGCGCTTATCAACGCGGTGTTCCTCGCGCTGGAAGAAATGCTCAACGAGGGGCGGGACTTCGGGGTGCAGTACTGAATGAATTAACGGAGGTGTATTATGGGAGGAAGAGGTTCAAGCGGCGGCAAAAGCGCAAAGGGAAAAGACTACGGAACCGAGTATACGACGCTTTATAAAGCGGGAAACATCAAGTACGTCAAATATAAAAACGGTTCGGCAACAGCACCTTTGGAAACTATGAGCAAAGGGCGAGTTTATGCTCTTGTAAACGATAAAAACGAAGTAAAATCAATTTCTTATTATGACAAACACCAAAAGCGTTATAAGCAGATAGATCTGGATCACCCCCATAAAATTGACGGAAAATGGATTCAGCCGCATACTCATTACGGTTATATGCATGATGAAAAAGGCTCAAAACAGCTTACTTCAAGTCAGAAAAAGATGGTTGACAGAATCGTAACAACATGGTATAATAGGCTTAGCGGCAAGTAAAAGTGTTGTGAGGAACACGCACAGTAATGTGAATGTCCGGTGCAAATCCGGATGCTTGCCGTATGTTAAAATATTAAGGCGCTCTTAATGGGGGCGCTTTTTTATTGCAGAAAAATCAGCGGGAGGAGGTGAGATTATGGCGCGACCGTCCAAGCCTGTGGCGGTCCTGGAAAGCGAAAAGAAATCGCACCGCACCAAGACGGAGCTGGAGCAGCGCGAAAAGGGCGAGGCGGCTCTGCTTTCGGGCAAGCGGTGCTTTGAGCGCGAGAGCGTTCGGGCTAACCCCGTGGCGCACAAGGAATA
>CAMWLH010000111.1 GCA_947175045.1 uncultured Clostridia bacterium
AACGTGACGATCTTGGACTGGCAAATCTGCTGCAATCCCGCGGCGATCTTCTAAGCCGTCTCGGAGACGTGGACGGAGCACAGGAAGCGTATAACAAAGCAGAGCAGCTGTACATAAAGGAACGTGACGATCTTGGACTGGCAAATCTGCTGCAATCCCGCGGCGATCTTCTAAGCCGTCTCGGAGACGTGGACGGAGCACAGGAAGCGTATAACAAAGCAAAGTCGATATTTGACAAGCTTGGTTTGACAGATTTATTGCAACCTCAATGATGTGTGTACACAAAAAGTAATGAAATTTTCAAAATTTTGATTATAGACGCAAAGTACAAATGATTAAGTTTAACTGATAATATTATATTATTGCACTAATGATTTAATAAATATATTTATTCTAATATTTAGGTTGAAAGATAATCCCGAACGGCTCATCACCGTTCGGGATTGTATCACTCCTCCTTCTTTCTCTTGTACACATCTTGACTGATTGCTTTCCTGACGGTTCGTATAGGATTTGGACTATACTCCAAAATTTCCGACAGATCACAGCATAATGCCTCGCATATTTTGTCAAGGTGTTCAAAGCTGGTTCTCTCAGAAGCACAGTGATACAGTTCACCTATAGTATTTGCCCGGATTCCCGTTGCCTTCGAGAGCTCTGATTGTGTTATCCGAAGCTCGCCCAGCTTACGGCTTAACGTGACTCTAACCATTACAGTAACACTCCTTTCGTTTGATTTTACCACTTTATGGAGTGTTTGTCTGCGATTTGCTAAAAAATAGCGTTTTTCGATATAAACATGGTGTTATCATGTAAGAATATACTCATCGGCGCACTCTCCGCTTAACCCGACGGAGAACCTCTTTTTGATCTCGCGGCAGAACAGATAAAGGGAGCTGTCCACGTCCGCCATGCCGGGAAGATCGCGTGCGGCAGCCGCGTCGCCGAGAGCCTCGGCGAGCGCGGGGGTGTCCAGGACGACGTTGGTGTGCTCCGAGCCGATAAACCGCGCCATTTCCTCTATCCAGGGAGCGTCCTCGTCGGGCTGGAATGAGCTCGCCTTAAAGTTCGTGTGATTATCCTTGTAGTCTATCGACCAGGTGGAGAGCGTTTCGCCGCGGGCGGCAAATTCCTTTGCGGCAACGGCGGAAATAACGCTGCTGTCAAGACCGCCCGACAAAAAGCAGCACAGCGGAACGTCGCTGACGAGCTGCCGTTTTATCGCGTCGCAGATAAGCTCGCGGGTGTGTGCGGCGGTCTCCTCAAAGGATTCCGTATGGGGTTGAGCCGTAACGCGCCAGTATTGCCGCTTTTTGAAGCCGTCGCGGGAATATTCCGCGCAGTAGGCGGCGGGAAGATCGTGAATATCCTTGAAAACGCCGCTGCCGGTTATCCTCCCCGGTCCTATCAGCATTATCTGCGCCACGCCGTCGGAGTCCACGACGGGTCTGACCTCGGGGTGCTTCAGCAGCGCCTTGATCTCCGACGCGAACACCAACCCGCTTTTCGTCAGGGAGTAGAAAAGCGGTTTCACGCCTATCCTGTCACGGGCGAGGAACAGCCTGTGCTCAAGGCTGTCCCATACCGCGAACGCGAAAATCCCGTTGAACATATCAAGGCATTTTTCGCCGAAGGCTATGTAGGATTTTAACACGACCTCCGTGTCAGAGTGCCCCCCAAAGCTCACGCCCTTTTTTAAAAGCTCCACACGGATATCCTCGGTGTTGTATAACTCTCCGTTGTAAACTATCGTATATCGCCCGAAAGTCATGGGCTGCTTTCCGTTTTCGGGGTCGATAACTATAAGTCGGCGGTGAACCAGCGCCGCGTTCTCGTCGTAATAGCTGCCCGACGCGTCGGGTCCGCGGGGAGCAAGCACCGCGCTCATGCTCTCCATTATCGCGGTCTGATCGCGCATATTTTTCTCAAAGCTTATTTGTCCTGCAATTCCGCACATAACAATTGCTCCTTTCGGGAAGTGTTTTTACTGGCAGTATATGCGCGCGGGGCAAAAAAGGTGAGTATCGCCGCAGACCCTTGATTGAAGCGCCGCGGGATATGGAAAATATATCAAAAAAAAGAAAATACCTCTTGAAAAAACGGAACAGGTATGGTATAATAATCGTGTGCTTTTATGGACGAATGCAGGAAATTATACTATATGAAAAACAAATTAAAACTGATTTCGGCGTTATGCTTGATAATATCAATGTCAGCCTGTAAGGATAGCAGCGATATAATAGATTATGCGGAAGAAATATCGTATACGGTATTCTGCGATATTTCTGATGAATCGGTTACTCACGAAACATATATGGTGCCCGACTCGGAGGTGGATACGGTCGATAATGATGAGTATTATCAATACTCTTACTTTCCGCCGCGGGAGGTTTTGGATACCGAGTTTTACTGCGACCGCATAGAAGCCGAGATCGTTTTTGAAAGCCTTACCGAAGATATGTTCGGCGATCCGAACGTGATCTGCTCCGCGCTGCCCGAAAGGGTTCCGGAGGATATCGCCAATGATTTGTCGGAAGCAATAGCCGATAAGACACATTTTCGGGCGTATGATCTGAAACCCGTCGACTTAAAGCCCATCGAAGTATCATGCTTTGAATATGATCTGAACTCCGATGAGAATGTCGACTATCTGTTCAGTGTGCAGATGCGGGCTTTTCCGACGAGGGCATAATTTGGTCACCGCCATATTATCATTTTGAGGTGGCGTTTGTTTCGCAGGAAAGCGGGTTTATGCGCGTAGAGCTGCCTGTTTATCAGAATGTTCTGTCCGTTCCCAAATATGTTTTATCCTCGCAGACAAACGGCTTAAAGGATATGATGGTTTTCCACAATTCAAATAAGCCCGATATTCAATATGATGGTTCGGGGAGCTACGGGAACGCCGTTGAGCTCGATGAAAAGCATACCTTTATAAATGGAGAGATACTTTCGGATAACATTCTGCATATGAATTTAAATCTCTCCGTTATTGACAGCTCGGAGGAATATTATGTGGCTGTGAAGTTCGCGGAAAATCCATATCTGAAAAATAATCTGCTGTATACGTCGTATCCCGACGGAATTCCCCGCTCATATAGGGGCAGGGGAAAAGATGACGTTGTGTCTTTCAGCCCGAGCATAGAAGGATTTGATCTTTATATAGAATTAAACGACGATGCTGTTGACAACGGATTTGATGTCGAGTATATGTTTCATTTCCTTGATTTGCTTGAGATCAGGTATATCGATGCCCGAAAGCGATATCGCGGAGGATATTATGAAAAAAGCTTTGAAACATTTATCAGTCGATCTGGCGGTAGTGTTCGGGAATGCGTTATTATCGTATTTTATGATCCCACTCTGGTATATTCTGGTCGTTTTCTTTCAGAATATCGGAAGTCACGAAGTAATGCAGGTCGTTACGCTTGTTTGGGTATGCGCGCTGCAGATAGCGATAAATGTTCTGCTTTATAAAACGTTGCTGAAAAAGTTTTTTGAGCCCGCCGAGCGCAAAAATCCGTTCCTTTATTTGGCGCTGCCGATAGCGGTCGTTGTATTATGGGTGGGAATGTTCCGACTGTTGGACGCTGTGGATTATGATTTTGATTGTAACCTTGATCCCTATTTTGGAACGCTGATCAGCTTTTTGCCGCTCGTTTTGCTTACGCTGCTGCCGCCGCTTGCTGTTTATCGGCTGGGTCTAAAAAAGCGTGTGGGAGAGGCGTATTGTGCTAATGTGCTCGGCGTTTTTGGCGTTTTGATTACTCCGCTGACTTTTCTGCATATTGTATTCAATATTGGGTAAAAAACGCGAATTGATAATCGAGCCTTTGCGGTTCGAAAAAAATAAATTTCGGCTTTTAACAAGTCGGGAATAAGAGGATGGATAATGAATATAGCGGTCGTAGGTCTTGGGCTGATAGGCGGTTCGATATGCAAGGCGCTCAAGGCGAACACATTTCACCATATTATGGGGATAGATACGGATAAGGAAACCGTAGCAAAGGCTCTTGACATGGGAGCGATAGACGAGGAGATAACCGTTGACAGACTGGGCGAGGCGGGACTTACTATCGTCGCGCTTTATCCCGTGGCGATAGTGGATTTCGTAAAGGAGCACGCGGATAAATTCCGCAAAGGCTCAATTGTAATGGATATATGCGGCGTCAAGGGGTATATAGTGCGCAACTGCACTCCCATACTTGACGAGCGGGGCGTTATTTTTATAGGAACGCACCCAATGGCGGGCACGGAGCACTCGGGCTTTGATTACGCCTCTGCGGAGCTTTTCCGCAAGGCGAGCTTTATAATCACGCCGAGCGAGAACACCCCGCAGATAGCCATCGACCTTGTGTCGACGCTGGGCAGCAGCATGGGATTCGGGCAGGTGGTAATGGCTACCCCCGAGCAGCATGACAGCAATATCGCATATACCTCGCAGCTCGCGCATATAGTTTCAAACGCGTATGTAAAGAGCCCGTCGCTGTTCCGTGCGGACGGTTTTTCGGCGGGGAGCTTCCTTGATCTTACAAGGGTAGCTTATCTGAACGAGGTCATGTGGTCGGGGCTGTTCATGTGCAATAAGGAGGCTCTGCTGTTTGAGATAAACACCGTTATCGAAAAGCTGGGAGAATACCGAGACGCGATGAACGACGACGATATTGACAGGCTCAAAGAGCTGCTTAAGGTCGGGCGCGAGCGCAAGGAAAAGAGCATGGAATTTTACGGGCAGGGCAAATAAATTCAAGCAGCATAACACCCACGCAGTGGAATTTTGAAATTCTTTTAAATCATTTGCCCATCGTCAACATAACTTGAAAGGAGCTATGCTCTCCCTGCGGGGGCATTGAAAAAATATGTCGGAAAAGCAAAAGCCGCATATAAGCTATATAGTTTCGCTGTGCGGCATAATGTGCGGGCTGGCGCTTGCTATGATGTTCTTTCTGAGCATGATACCCGGGTTTGAGTATATCAGTCCGGGGGTCGCGGGAGTGCTTATCTGGGTCGTGAGAGAGCGGCTCGGGGTAAAGTACGGCATGGTGAGCTACCTTGCGGTCGGCGTGCTGTGTCTTTTTTTCACACCGAATTACGAGGCGTCGATGATGTATATTTTCCTGCTGGGATATTACCCTATCGTAAGGCAGTATTTTATGAGGATAAGGTTCGTGTGGCTGAGCTGGATAGCCAAGCTGGCTCTTTACTCTTGCACTGCGTCGGGGTGCTATCTGCTGATGATATATGTTTTCGGTATGAAGGAGCTGCTGGAGGAAATGGGCGATTTCGGGAAATACGGTTCGCTTATTCTGTTGTTTATGGGAGCGGTGGCTTTTATAGTCTACGATATCTTCTTGGGGTTGTTTGTCCCCGTTTACGAGAAGCTGCTCAAGCCGAAGATACAGAAAAGAATGAAGTAAGTCATCCCATGAAAGGGATATTATAAATTACAGAATGGAGAGGATCAAATGGCAGAGAGAATACCTAAGAGAAGCGACGTTCCGTCGGAGTACAAGTGGGCGATAGAGGATATTTACAAGGACGACGCGGCATGGGAGAGCGATTTCCAGAACGCGAAGGGCTTTGTTGAAAGGATAGCTGAATTCAAGGGTCAGCTGTCCTCGGCGAGGAAGCTGTATGAGTATATGATCCTTGAGGATAAGATGACTGTCACGCTGGACAGCCTTATTAATTACGCGCAGCGCAAAAACGACGAGGATACCGCAAGAGCGGAGTACCAGGATATGACCGACAGGGTGGAGAAGCTGTATGTGGAGATCGCGGGCGCGGCTGCGTTCGTAACTCCCGAGATACTGGCGATACCCGACGAGAGTATGTGGGGATTTTACAAGAGCGTTCCCGGGCTGGAGCTTTATCGCCGCGCGCTGGATAATATCCGCAGAAAGCGCGAGCATATCCTCAGCGAGCCCGAGGAGCGTCTGCTGGCGATGACCGGCGAGATGGCGGGCGCGCCCGATACTATCTATTCGATGTTCAACGACGCGGACTTGAAATTCCCCGACGCCGTTGATAAGGACGGCAACGCGCACCAGGTAACTCACGGCAGCTACACCATGCTGGTAAAGAGCCCAGACAGGATGCTGAGAAAATCCGCGTTCGAGTCGGTGTACCACACCTATGAGGGGTTCAGAAACACCGCCGCGGCTGTGCTGAGCTCCCAGATAAAGAGCCTTGTTTTCAGATCGCGTGCGAGAAAGTACGACAATACTCTCCAGGCGGCGCTGGACGGCACAGAGGTGCCCGAGAGCGTTTACCACAGCCTTATCGAGGCGGTACATGACAATATGGGGTATATGTATAAGTATGTGAAGCTCCGTAAGAAGCTGCTGGGGCTTGACGAGCTGCATATGTACGATCTGTATACCCCCATAGTACCCGACGCGGATATGAAGATAACCTTCGACGAGGCGTGGAAAGAGGTCTACGAGTCCCTTGCGCCCATGGGCGAGGATTACCGCGAGATATTCAAAAAGGGTCTGAAGCAGCACTGGATAGATATCTACGAGAACGAGGGCAAGCGCAGCGGAGCATACTCCGCGGGCGCTAGAGTTCACCCGTTCGTTCTTCTGAATTATAAGGATACTCTGGAGAGCGAGTTTACCCTTGCGCATGAGATGGGTCACGCGATCCACTCCTACCTTTCCAATGAAAACCAGGCGGTATGCTACGCGGATTATGTGATATTCGTGGCTGAGGTGGCTTCCACCTGCAACGAGAGCCTGCTTATGCAGAGCCTGCTGAAAAAGACCACCGACAAAAAGCGCCGCGCGTATCTTATAAATTATTTCCTGGAGCAGTTC
>CAMWLH010000112.1 GCA_947175045.1 uncultured Clostridia bacterium
TAACGGAGTGGAGCTTTCACGGAGGGATAGCGCCGACTTGTTCGGCGCGGTGCGATAAATTTTTAAAATAAAGAACAGCGTAACGCCCACGCAGCAAATTTTTTCGCAATCCTCCGTGAAAGCGTAACGGAGCGCAAGCGGAGCGGAGTTTTTACGGAGGGATAGCGCCGACTTGTTCGGCGCGGTGCGATAAATTTTTAAAATAAAGAACAGCGTAACGCCCACGCAGCAAATTTTTTCGCAATCCTCCGTGAAAGCGTAACGGAGTGGAGCTTTCACGGAGGGATAGCGCCGACTTGTTCGGCGCGGTGCGAAAAATTTTCTAAATAAGGAGGAAACAATGACTTCATTGATCAGCAGCGCCTCGGAGTTTCAGGAGATTGAGCTTGAATTTCCCAATCTTTTCGGCGGCGTAGCTATAAATTATTACAGAGGATTTACCGTTTTCGGTATACCGATCTACTGGTACGGCGTACTTATCACCGTGGGGGTGGTGCTGGCGTATTTCTACGCTATGAGCCGCACCAAAGACTTCGGGCTGAATAAGGACAGGGTATTCGACGTGGTTTTCGCGGCGCTTATCGGCGGATTTCTCGGCGCGAGGATATATTATTGTGTGTTCACCACCCTCGACCCCAACTCACCCATAAATTATACATTTATCACGACCTTTACCGGGATACGCGACGGCGGACTTGCCATATACGGCGGAATAATCGGCTCGGTTCTGGTGGGATTTATCGCCTGCAAAATACGCAAGGTCAACTTTTTCACCATGTGCGATCTTGCCGCGCTGGGGTTCCTTATAGGGCAGACCATAGGGCGCTGGGGCAACTTTGTCAACCAGGAGGCATACGGCGCGGTGACCGACCCCGACTGGGTATTCGGCATGACGGGAGATATAATCTCTCAGGAAGTCGAAGCGGGAGCGCTGGTTCACCCCTGTTTTCTTTATGAGAGCGTGTGGTGCCTTATCGGGTTCGTGCTTCTGCATTTTTACTCAAAGAAGCTCCGCAGCTTTGACGGAGAGGTGGCTCTTCTGTACGTCGGCTGGTACGGTCTGGGCAGAGCGTTTATAGAGGGTCTGCGCACCGACAGTCTTATGCTGGGCAGCGTGAGGATCTCACAGATAGTGGCGGCGGCATCATTTGTCGCGGCGATAGTACTGCTGATAATATTCAAGATAGTAACGGAAAAGAAGCAGATACCGCTTTATGTCAACTCCGACGCCTGCAGAGAGCTTAGGGAAAAGGACAAGGCGACTGAAGAAGCCGCTAAGGCTAAAAAGGCGGCAAAGGAAAAATCCGCGCCAAGCATTCTGGCAGATGACGCGAAGGATATAGAGCTTGAACAGGACACAGGAGCCAACGAGCCCGAATCCGACGGCAGCGAGGGCAATGACAACGATAACGGCGAGAATGCCGGGGACGGCGGCGATACTCCCGCAGAAGAAACTGCTGCGGACAACAAGGAAAGCGAGGAATAATAATGGCTGATATTATAGACGGAAAGGCAGTCTCCGCCGCGGTAAAGGAGCAGATAAAGGAGGAGATCGCGCGCGAGGGTCTGGACATCGGGCTTGCCGTGGTGATAGTGGGAGACGACCCCGCCAGCCGCGTTTATGTAAACAACAAGAAAAAGGCGTGTGAGTTCTGTGGGATAAAGTCCTACGAATACGCCCTGCCCGAGGACGCTACCGAGGAGGAGCTGCTGGAGCTTATAGATACCCTCAACGGCGACGGCAAGGTAAACGGGATACTTGTACAGCTTCCGCTGCCAAAGCAGCTCGACGAAAAGAAGATAATCGAGCGTATCTCCCCCATGAAGGACGTGGACGCGTTCCACGAATCCAACGTCGGGCGCATTATGATAGGGAATTACGCGTTTCTGCCCTGCACTCCCGCGGGCTGCATGGAGCTTATCCGCAGCACGGGGGTGGAGGTAAGCGGCAAGGAGTGTGTGGTCATCGGGCGCAGCAATATCGTGGGCAAGCCTATGGCAATGCTGCTGCTGCATGAAAACGGAACGGTCACCGTATGCCACAGCAGAACCAAAGACCTCGCGGAGGTATGCCGCCGCGCCGATATACTGATAGCGGCGGTAGGGCGCGCGAATTTCGTGACGGCTGATATGGTCAAGGAGGGCGCGGTGGTTATCGACGTGGGCATAAACCGCCTTGAAAACGGAAAGCTCTGCGGCGACGTGAAATTTGACGAGGTGAGCGAAAAGGCGGGGTACATCACTCCCGTTCCCGGCGGAGTGGGTCCCATGACTATCGCCATGCTGATGAAAAACACGGTCATGGCAAAAAGGATACAGACCAAATGAACAAAAGCAGAAAAGCATTTTTAAGGAACGCTCTGATACTTACAGCGGCGCTGGCGGTGGTCATAATCTTTATGGAGGAATGGGGCGCGGCGCAGATACTTATCGTCGCGCTGGTGGCTATACTCGCGGCGGGACAGTGGCTGCTTTTCGCGCTTCTCGATCCAAAGAAAAAGAAATAGAAGCAAGAATCGGGGCGCCGAAAAACGGACCACCCCTGTCTTGCTTCCTGCCTGTGAATTTCCTTGCTTCTTAAAGACCAAAGCTGACGGACAGCGCGTTATTTACGCGGGACATTGCGTCGTTGTCCAGCTCTCCCATACGCTCCTTCAAGCGCCTTTTGTCCAATGTACGAACCTGCTCCAGCAATACCACCGAGTCCTTTGCCAGACCACAGGAGGAGGCGTTTAAGGAGATATGTGTCGGCAGCTTTGATTTCTCCTTTTGACTTGTTATCGCAGCGGCTATCACCGTGGGGCTGTGCTTGTTGCCGACGTCGTTCTGCACAATGAGCACGGGACGGACGCCGCCCTGCTCGGAGCCGACCACGGGACTTAAGTCCGCATAGTATATCTCTCCTCGTTTTACTAACATTTTTACCATTCCTTTCTATATCCTTATAATGCCGCTCCGGCTTGTCAAAAATAGTATTGCCACACAAAAAGTGCTTATTCAGAAGCGGCGGAATAAAATTACGAGGGTGTTTCTCGGGACATGCGCAAACCTTATCAGTCCCGTTATATTTTATTCCGCAGAGGGTATTGTTGTGCGGAGAAGGGAGCCATAATGCAGATGAACTGGGACAAGCTGCTTTGCAGCAAGCGCAGCAGAGAATTTGTGAGCAGCAACGCGGAGGACGTGCGCACGGAGTTCCGTAAGGACTACCACCGTATCATAGGCAGCCCGAGCTTCCGCAGGCTCCAGGACAAAACGCAGGTCTACCCGCTGAACAGAGGGGATTTTGTCCGCACACGGCTGACGCATTCGCTCGAGGTGAGCTCCTTCGCGGGGTCGCTTGGGGACACGGTTTTCCGCAGACTGATAAGAGAGAATGTCCCCGGGGTGGATCACACCGTGCGCGAGAGCTGCTGCGATATCCTGGAATGCGCGGGACTGGTGCACGATATAGGAAATCCGCCCTTCGGGCATTTCGGGGAATTTACCATAAGGCAATGGTTCAAGGAGAATTTCTCCAAGCTGTATTTTAAGGAGCAGCCCGTGACGGAGCTGCTCACCGAGCAGATGACGGGGGATTTCCTCAATCTGGAGGGCAACGCGCAGGCGCTCAGAGTACTGACAAAGCTGCACGTTCTGATAGACCTGGGCAACGGAATGAATCTGACCTACGCTTTGCTGAATACTATAATAAAGTATCCCGTGTCCTCGCTGGGAATAGACAAGGGCAGCGGAAACGTCAAGGACAAGAAGATGGGGTATTTCACCGCGGAGCAGCCGATATTCGAGGATATCACAAACAGCACCGGCGCGGTCGGCTGCCGCTACCCGCTGACGTTTTTGCTGGAGAGCGCTGACGATATCGCCTATAAGACCGCGGATATCGAGGACGCGGCTGTCAAGAAGCTGATCGGCTTCGGAGAGCTGCTGCAAGAGCTGGAGAGCCCGCGGTATGCCGATATGTGCGAGACCGAAGCTGAGCGCGAGGCGCTGAAAAAGGCGGCGGACGACCTGCGGCACTGTCTGGATTCGGCACGGAAGCGCGGGCTGCCGCTGGCGGAAAAGAAGGCGGTGCAGCGCTGGACGGTGAATATGCAGAGCAGCCTTATTTATGCCGCCTCCGACGCTTTTGCGGATAATTATGAGGCGATAATGGCGGGCGAGTTTGAAAGGGAACTGCTGGCGGCTTCTCCGATGAGAGTTGTGTCACGCGCACTGAGCGATATCGCGTACAGGTATGCGTTTCAGTCCGCGGGGCTGCTGAAGATCGAGCTTTCGGCGGACACGATGATAAATCTGCTGCTGGAGAAGCTCACGGGGGCGGCTCTTCGGTTCGGCACGGAGCGGCAGCGCATGACCGACGCGAATCTTATGTCGCTGCTCTCGGAGAGTTTCCGCGGAATATGCAGGAAGAACTCCGAGGGAAAGAGCGACGGAGAGCAGGCGTATAACCGCCTGCTGCTGGTAACGGATTGTATTTGCAGCATGACGGACAGCTACGCGCGGGAGCTGTTCGGGATATTGAGCGGGATAGACAGCTAACATAAATCAAACACAGAGCAAAGGGGCATTCAAAAGCGGACAGCAAATCCCTGCCGCATTAGAGGGGCAAACCGCCCCCGCAGGGAATTTTGAAATTCTTTTAAAGCATTTTTTGTCAACATTATTAAAACAAACCTAAGCACATTAAAAATATTTCGGAGGTAATTATATGGGAAAGATGACGGCACAGGAGGAAAGATTCGGGTTTCAGTCGCAGGGGAAATTCACCTGCACGGCGGGGATAGCCAATATTATGGTTATCGTGCTCGCGGCGGTATGGGTGCTGGGGATAGCGTTCCTGGTGACGGACAATCCGATAATCGTTGCCGCCTTCGGGCGGTGGCTCGATATCACTGCTTCGACGGGGCGGCTGCTTGTTACGGTGATAATACTGGCGGTGTGGACCGCCTTCGCGGCGGGAGCGTTCACGGTGATAATCCACGGAATGGATTATTACTATGAGGCGGACGACGAGAAGTTTATGATCTACCGTGTCCAATCAAAAGGCAGGCGCGAGCTGGTGGAAACGTTGTATTACCACGACGTTTTAGAGGTGAGCTATTACGAATCGATGTTCCACAGGGGATTTCTTGTGGAGATACGAACGACCTACCGCACGGTCAAGTACCGTCTTGTATTCACCAAGCTGATGACCGATCACTCGACGGAGGGAACGCCGTTTTATATCCTCGAACAGCGCTCAGGGCTGCGCGGCGAGGACAAGGAGGCTTCGGGATGGGCACCTTAAGAACGGGAGATTCCTACGAGGAGCGCTTCGGGTTTCATGCGAGGGGCAGCATCAACCTGCGCAATAAAAAGGAGCCCATACTTGTTGCGGCAGTAGTGGCTGTTACCGTGGCGCTATGGGTCGTCGCGTACATATACGTCGTGTTGCCGCAGGCGTCTCCGCTGCTGGCTCTCGCGGCGCTCGCTATGGTGAGCGTGGCGTTCTTCTGCGTAGGCGGGGGCGCGGTGAGAGTCGTCCTGGCGGGGGAAAAGTTCCTCTATGAGGCGGACGAAAAGGAGTTCCGCATTTATAAGGAAAAAGGCGGAAACAAGGTCCTTGTCGAGACGTTTTACTTTATCGACGTTGTGGGCGTAAAGTATCAGAAAATGGTGCCTTTCAGAGGATTTCTGGTGACAGTTTCCACAAAGTACCGCAAATATAAATATCAGTATCTTTTCAGAGGAGCAAAAAGCACCCGCAATGCGGAGAACTGTCCGTTCAATATTCTTGAACAAAGAAAGGGAGCGGCGGGATCGAACGCGTCTGAGTAACGGAAGGGGGCAGATCATGGACGAGAAATTCCCGGGGGAAATATACCCGCAAAGAGTTCCGAGGAAAAAGGTGTCGCTCGCAAAGCCGCCGTTGGAGCGCTCGCGGCTCTCTTCAAGCTCCTTTCGCAACACCGAGGGCAGGAAAAAGGTATCTCTTGAGAAAAAGCCCGAGGACGGAATTTATATCAATCCCAATCCCGTGCGGGAGATATACTTTCCCGCTTCACCCATGCCCGCGATAAACGCGGCTTCCGCTCCGCCGCTCGCGCCCTGCGTGCCGCCGCCCGTTACTGCGGCGACGCAGATGCCCTCTATTACCGTTATTCCCGCAAACAACAATATCGCAACGGCGGTAGGCGCGGCTATAACCGACCCGAATCTCAATGCCGCGCGCGAGGGGAGGGATGTGATAATACGGCAGGGCAGCTTCCGCTGCGCCTATAACGCGGAGCTCGTCTGGCTGCTGGCGACCGCTATACCCGCGCTTGTCCTTTTCGGAACGTTCGCGGTCTCGGTCAGCAGCGATATCGTGAATCTTTTCGACAATATCTACAACGCTATATGCGCCGGCGGAATAGCTTTGAGTCTTGTTTTCAGCGCGATATGCTATGGGAAAAACTATCAGTTCAGCGCCGAGCGCGACGCGTTTGTGATAAGCCGACGCAATAAAAAGCGCTACTACTATTACGCGGATATCACCGATATAAGGTTTGAGGAGTTTAAGCTCTTCGGGAAAAAGCGGGGATATGTGGTGACTATCGAGACCAAGTACAACGCCGACGTTTACCGCTTTATCTTTGGGGGCAACCGCATATTCACCGACGCCACAAACACTCCCTTTTATTACCTCATGCGCAACGCGAGGCTTACCAACGCGCCCGAAAACAATACGCCCGATCCCGACAGATTCTTGAAAAGGAGCTTTGATCCCGATGAATATTGAAAATAAGATACCCGACTAGGAGGAGATAATCCCCGCCACGCGCATCT